>QMOR01000038.1 GCA_003648285.1 Bacteroidota bacterium | reverse complement strand
GACGGCAATGATCCAGAGTGGTGATCCAGATGCTGTCGCATTATTTGCTGACAACAATAATATCCTCATGCCCGATCAACCGTATCTGGATAGTACCCAGATTGAGGCGCTGCTCATTTACATCGATGACAAATCGAAACCAGTTAGCAAAACTGTGGCAAGTAATACGCCCATGGCTCATGTCAATACCACGACGATTAATCCGGCAGCAGGTGAATTAGAAAATATACTGGCGAGAACATTGACGATATCGATTATCCTTGTTCTTCTCTACGTTGTGACGTTGATTGGGCGCATGTACACTGTGATGTTAAGGGATTTGTTGGAGAGGTGATGTGGTGCTGGGGGGCTTTTGTCGCTATTGTCGCTATTGTCGCTTTTGGCATTAATTGACTTGATGGCACACTGATTGGACGGATTAAACGGGTTTGCACGGATTATCTATTGGGATGTATCCAATCGCACATCTAGCATCTCATCTCATCTCATTACATCTCGCATCTCGCATCTCGCATCTCGCATCTCGCATCTCGCACCTAAATAAAAATCGGATCACACATCCCTTTTCTTAATCAGCAGGTATGTCAAATACAGAAATATCGCGGTCCAACCGCTGGCTACCAGTACGTCCTGAAGTGCGACGTAGTCCTGAACCTCCCGAAAGATATATTTTTCAAATGGGAGTCTCACGAGATTGCCAAATGACGTAATTGGAAAGTACCATACAGGCAACTCATATTGATACTTCATGATTCCCGTTGCAATAGGTTCTATGCTTGTGGCATAAAAAACGAATAATACAATCGAAAATCCAGTCCGGCGGATCAAGGTGGCTACGAACAGGGCGAAGCTCAGAAAACCAAATACTTCGAGCATATGGGCAAGGACGAATTCCATATTCGTGATCACAAATGGAAAGGATGTGACTGGAGAGTACAGCATACCAAGGATCAGGCCCAATATTGTGAGTAGGATACCTGACAACAAGGTCAGAAATACAATCAGGCCAACTTTAGAAAAAAGGAATTCCGTCCTTGACAAGCCATCAATAAAATTCTGTCTGATTGTTTTATTGGAATATTCGAGGCAAATAGAAATAATAACAACGAAGGCGAGTATGTATTTAAATAAAAAGGTGATGTACGCCAGATTCTGCCAAATATCAACGAAGTCAAATATTGGAAGGCCTGAATCGACAAAAAACGAAAACCCCTCTGCATTTTCCTCGATAAACCAATCAATGACTTTTTTGAATGACAACCCCACGGCAAAATAGATCAGGACAAATAATGCCAGGATGATCATAAACGGCTTGTAGCTTTTAAATTTCAGCCACTCTAATTTGATCGCCTTAATCATCCTCGTCCAGTATTGACAGAAATTGTTCCTCCAGGCTCGACCGCACATTGGCAAGGTGTGAAGCAACAATTCCCCGTTCGTAAAGAAATGTATTCAGATCGCGGGCAGAATATTCCTCATTTAATTCAGCCACAAGGACGCCGTATTCAAATTTTACCGAAGACACCTGATTTACTTCTGACAATGCGGTCCTCAAAGCCTCTTCATCATCCGCATAAACTTCGATACGCTGCTTTTGGTTGAGTACGTCATCCACTTTCCCCTGAAACACCTTGACTCCGCTCTTGAGTACCATAAAATCAGAACAGACTTTCTGTACTTCGTCGAGCAAATGACTGGCGAGAATAATTGTCTTGCCCATTTCGGCAATGTCAACAATCATTTTGCGGATATCGGCGATCCCCTGCGGATCGAGTCCGTTAGTTGGTTCGTCAAAAATTAGAATATCCGGATCCGAGACAAGGGCTGTTGCAATTGCCAGGCGCTGTTTCATGCCAAGCGAATATGTTTTAAAGGCATCAAGACGGCGGTCATATAGTCCGACAGTTTTTAGCAAACCATCAAAATCAGGATTCTGGACATCCTTGATATGGGCAGCAATTTTCAAGTTTTCTATAGAATTCAGAAAGGGATAAAAAATTGGATGCTCCAAAATTGCCCCAATGCGCTTGCGTAGTGCATGACCCTCTCCCTGTTCAAACCAGCTAAATGTTCCGGAAGTACGCTTTGTCACTCCCAGAAGCATACCGAGCGTTGTGGTTTTCCCACTCCCGTTTGGCCCCAGGATACCGAATACCTGACCCGTCTCGATCTGCAAATCCAGTTCCTGAACAGCTTTGATCCGGCCAAAGTGCTTCGTTAGTTGGTTGGTCTGTAGTACGGTGCTCATTTGGGTGAAAAGTCCTGGTAAACTCTTTCTTAATTGCTCTTCTTGTCGTTGTTCTTCTCGTCGCTGCTCTTCTTGTCGTTGTGTGTTTTCTCGTCCTTTTCCCCCTCTTTCTTACCGTCGTTGTCATCTTCGAGAAGCATACCACTCAATTTAGCAAAATCCACGTCCTGAATAGCCGTTAAATATTTCAGATCGAGTTGACCATCCATTTCGAGAAGCGCAAAATCATTTTCATCACGCACAGCAAGTACGTAATATGAGTCTTTGCCCTTGTCCTGGCCCATCAGGTGGATCAATGCGCCGTTGTACTTGGCGTGGATGAGAAGCTCAAATTTGTCTTTTTCGAGCTTCGTGATCATCTTGTCGTACTCCTTTTTGGTCACATCCGCAGAACTCATGGCCACGTATGCATTGATCTTTCGGATGTCCTTAATGAGCATATTGAAATCATCGTTTCCACTTTGATTCAGAAGGCGCAGTGTACTTTGATAGATAAAATACTGCTCGAGATCGGGATGGTCCTTGACGAAATCCTCCACCGCTTTCACCTGGGCATTTAGTGCCATGCTCATTACCAGGGTAAGCGCTACTGATGTAATCCATTTCATTTTGCAATCGTTTTCGTTGTGAAATAAAGAGTAATTCAGGTATCCCCAGTGAATACTCGATATGAAAGGGATAAAAATCTACGAAGTTTCGAATTACCCCAGATCAATCTCTGTATTGTCACCAATATTGAGCTTTCGCTGCATTCCTCTGATTGCAGCATCCTGTCCGACAACTGAGTGGTGCAATACAAATCTCGTGATGGTCGAATAGCTTCCTATAATCGAATCACTGATAATGGCAGCATCAATTGTGGCATTACTCCCAATAGAGACGTGCGGACCAATGATAGAGTTACAGATATTGCAATTTTCTCCGATTGAGACGGGTGGAATGATGATTGTATTTTTTGTTTCGGGTAAGGAATTCACAGGGGGTGGATTGCGATCCAGAAGAGTGGCATTCGTTTCAAGCAGGATGTCTTTGCGGCCGCAATCAAACCAATTGTTTACTTCACAGGGGACAAATAAGGCTCCTTGTTCAATTAATTGCATCAAGGCATCGGTCAGTTGAAATTCGCCATGCGTGCGTTGCTCATTGGCAATATGCTCATCGAGAATCTCCATCAGGGCATCGACTTCCTTGATTTTATACAATCCGACCATGGCCAGATTTGATTTGGGAATGCTCGGTTTTTCGATGACGCGCTTCACAAAACCGTCGGGTCCAAGTTCAACCACACCAAATTTTCTTGGGTCGCTCACCTTTTTGGTGCCCAGGCATGAATGCTCTGTGGCAAACAAGACCTTCAGATCGACGTCCACGATTGTATCACCGAGCATAATGATCAATTCGGAAGTGTCCCTGACAAGGTGTCTGGTCATCCAGATCGCATGTCCGAGTCCCATCCGCGTCTCCTGTTGAACATAATCCGCCTTGATCTGCGGATAATTTTCATCTACATACAGTTTGATCTTTTCACCGAGATAGCCTATGATAAATACAAACTCATCGATACCGGCCTCAAGGAGCTGATCGATGATAAATCCCACAATAGGCTTGCCTGCCACCGGGATCAGTGGTTTCGGTTGTGTATATGTGTGTGGGCGCAGGTTGGTTCCTGCACCTGCTACTGGTACTATTGCTTTCATCGGCAGTTGGCAAGTTAATCAAACTCGCTCGTCAAATCAATGAATCTAAAAAGGGCAGGTCGAAACGACCCACCCCTATTTTCAATTGCTGGAATTCAAGTTAAGTGCTAACCTTCAAGCGCTGCTGCACCACCGACGATCTCTGAGAGTTCTCTGGTGATCGCTTCCTGCCTCGCCTTGTTGTAGGTAAGTCTCAATTCTTTTAGCAGTTCCTGTGCGTTTTCTGTTGCCATCTCCATGGCGGTCATTCTCGCACCGTGCTCCGAGGCGTGTGTATCAAGCATAAACTTGTAAAACTCGCTTCGCAGTATGGAAGGTACTAATTGATGGAGTAATTCTTCTTGTCCGGGCTCAAAAATATAGTCCGCACGCGAAGTTTTCAGTTTTTCTTTCTTTATGGGAATTGGTAAAAAGTTGACGAGTTCCGGAAACTGGAGGGCTGGATTCTTGAATCTTCCATAGGCTACATCTACAGCATCGTAGTCGTTTGCTATGAATGCATCCATGATTTTATTGACAACCACCTCCACATCATTGTAGACGAGATTCTGAAACAATTCTACGTGATCCTCGATGAGGGTGCAGTCGGTGTATCGCTTTCTGAAATAATCGAATCCCCGCTTACCGATGCACATGATCGTCAATCCACCTGATGCACGTACCTGGGCATACTCCTCATCGATACGCGCTACAGCCTCCTTGATAATATTGGAGTTGAATGCACCGCAGAGCCCCCTGTTACTCGTCACTACGACAACGAGAGCTTTGGTTACGACCCTTGGATTCGCAAATGGGGTATTGACATTGCCCTCGAGATTATCCAGGATATGTGTCAGAATTGAGTAAAACTTCTTTGAGAAAGGACGTAGACGGACAATGCTATCCTGTGCTCTGCGCAATTTTGCAGCAGAAACCATTTTCATCGCACTTGTGATCTGTTGAGTCGAGCTCACAGATTTCATCCGATCCCTTACTTCTTTAAGTTGTCCACTCATCGATCTATCAGGCTATTGGTTAAGAATTCTTGTATTGTCCCATCAGGTCCGAAGCAACTTTGCAAACAGTATTCGTTGCCTCCTCTGTCAGTTTTCCACTCTTGAATGTCTCAAGTACTTCCGGATGCCGTTGCTCCATAGTGTTGAGGAAAAGTGATTCAAATTCAAGAATTTTATCAACTGGAACATCGGAGCATAATCCATTCGTACCCAGGTAGATGATTGCAACCTGTTTTTCAACGCTCATCGGTGAATACTGTGGTTGCTTGAGAATTTCTACGTTTCGCTTTCCCTTTTCCAGAATGGACAATGTTGTGGCATCAAGATCGGAACCGAACTTCGAAAACGCTTCAAGCTCCCGGTATTGCGCCTGATCCAGTTTCAATGTTCCTGCCACTTTCTTCATTGACTTAATCTGAGCGGCACCACCTACACGTGATACCGAGACCCCAACATTGATAGCGGGGCGGATACCTGCGTTAAAGAGGTTTGACTCCAAAAATATCTGTCCGTCTGTAATAGAAATTACATTTGTCGGAATATAAGCCGAAACGTCACCGGCCTGGGTTTCGATGATAGGCAGTGCAGTCAACGAACCTCCACCTTTCACAAGCGGCTGACCATCTGCATCCACTGCATCTGCAAGCGACTTGGGAAGGTCATTCATCGCACGTGCGATTTTATCATTGTTGATGACTTTTGCTGCACGCTCGAGCAACCGTGAGTGAAGATAGAATACATCACCAGGATATGCTTCACGTCCCGGAGGTCTTCTGAGCAGCAATGACACCTCGCGATATGCAACAGCCTGCTTAGAGAGATCATCATAGATGATCAGGGCAGGACGGCCGGTATCACGGAAGAATTCTCCAATCGCTGCTCCTGCAAAAGGCGCATAAAACTGGAGAGGTGCCGGATCTGCTGCTGATGCCGCAACAATTACGGTATAAGCCATCGCACCAGCTTCTTCAAGTGTCTTTGCGATCTGGGCAACTGTTGATGCTTTCTGCCCTGAAGCCACGTATATACAATAGACGGTTTCGCCCTTGTCGTAAAATTCCTTCTGATTGATAATTGTATCGATGGCGATTGCTGTCTTGCCTGTCTGACGGTCACCGATGATCAACTCACGCTGTCCCCTACCGATGGGAATCATCGAATCGATGGCTTTGATACCCGTCTGAAGCGGCTCACTTACCGGTTGACGATAGATGACACCCGGAGCTTTACGCTCAATCGGCATTTCGTACATATCACCCTCCATTGGACCACGGCCATCGATAGCCTCACCCAGCGTATTGACGACACGTCCTAGCATCCCCTCTCCTACATTGATGGAGGCAATTCTTCCTGTACGGCGTACGGTGGCTCCCTCTTTGAGATGATCACTTGGGCCCATCAATACGACACCGACATTGTCTTCCTCCAGGTTGAGAACGATTGCCTCCACTCCGGTCTCAAACTCTACAAGCTCACCCGCTTGGACATTTGTCAGGCCGTAGACACGTGCAATACCATCACCAATCTGAAGTATCGTACCTATTTCTTCAAGTTCGGACTCAGTTTTAAGTCCGGAGAGTTGCTCCTTAAGAATTGCGGAAATTTCATCCGGTTTTACTTGAATCATCTATGTGATATTTGTCCTTTTGAATAAAAAAAGTACCTGTTAAGGTCTATTACGAGAACTCTTTGCGCAGTTCATCCAATCGGTGCGCGACGCTCGCATCATACAGCTTATGATCAAACTCAATAATAAATCCGCCCAGAATATCCGGATCCACACTTGACTCCAACTCAACATTTTCATACGTTGCTCCGGAATCGGCGATCAGGTTCTTGATTTTTTCCAGCTGATCTGACTCCAATCCAGTTGCGGTAGTAAAGGTCACTGCTGCAATCCGTTTGATATCACGGTACTGCTGCACAAACTCTTTGGCGATATTTTCCAGATACATTTCGCGCCCTTTTCTCAGTATAATATTGAGAAATGCCATTGTCAGGGGGTCATAAGACTCCTTAAACAGGCGCTCAAATACACTCTTCTTAGTCGATGCGTTGACGATCGGGCTTTTGAGGAGCAGGTGAAAATCACGCACTTCACACACTTCGTTGAAATGGCGGATATCCTCCACTATCCTCTCCAGACAGTCACGTTCCTGAGCAAGGTCAATGAGTGATTTAGCATAACGCGATGATATTCTCTGGACTGACATGGCCTAGTTGAGTTTGATTTCTTTCACTAGTAGATCCACATAATCCTGTTGGGCCTTGTCGCTTGAAAGCTCTTTGCGGAGAACCTGTTCAGCAATATCCAGCGCCATTTTGCCCACTTGATTCTTCACTTCGGTGATTGCGTGCTTGGCCTGGCTGTCGATTTCCAGTCTGGCATTCGTCACAATCTTATGCGCTTCATCGCGTGCTTTGTCCTTGCTTTCAGCAATGATCTTGTTGCCTGATTCTTTGGCTTCTTTCAAGATACGTGCCTGTTCTTCACGCGCTTCACCGATGATGCGATCATTATCTGATTTCAGCGCGGCCATTTCTTCGCGTGCCTGCTTTGCCAGATCGAGAGCATCCTGAATATCGTGCTCACGTTGGCTCAATGCACCGGCAATCGGCCTAAAGGCAAACTTTCCGACGATCAGCCAGAAGAGCAGAAAAGTGATGGTTGACCAAAAAAGCAGTCCTACATCAGGAAGAATCGGATTAAAATCGAGTAGATAAAACATACTTACTCCGTTTAGTTTATTGCCCTTGACATCATGTCAGGAGCAAGCCGTGGTGGATTTAGGAAATGTATCCAAGAATGATTGCGATCAGTGCTACTCCCTCAATAAGAGCTGCCATGATCAACATATTTGCCCGGATGTCACCAACTGCTTCAGGCTGTCTTGCAATGGCGTCCATTGCCTTACCCCCGATGTATCCAACACCAATACCGGCGCCGATAACTGCCAGTCCAAATCCAATTGTGATGATTGTACCAGTCATAACTTCTTTTAATTTATTCTCTTTTAGTAAATAAAATATGATCAATGGTCATCTGCCACAGCTGCACCGATATACGATGCGGACAGAATTGCAAAAATAAATGCTTGTAATAATGCCACCAGCAACTCAATTCCCGACATGAAAATACCGAGTAAGACGCCGACTACAGCTCCGAGGACTCCCCCTCCTACGCTTTGGCCCATATCTCCAAAAATAAATGTCAGACCTATAAAGCTCAGAAGTACAATGTGCCCTGCTGTGATATTTGCAAAGAGTCGTACTGTCAGAGTCACCGGCTTCAGAAACACACCCATGACTTCTACCGGAGTCAGAATGATCTTTACCGGCCATGGGATGCCAGGCATCCAGAATACGTGCTTCCAGTAATTTGCGTTGCCGTGCAAATTTGTGACGACAAAAGTGAATACAGCCAACACGATCGTAAAGGCCAGGCTTCCTGTGACATTTGGATTGCCAAAAAACGGAATCTGACCAACAAGGTTTAATGCCAGAATGAAGAAGAATAATGACATGATAAATGGCATATACCTCTCGTACTTCGGACCGATCATGGCTTTGGCTACATCGTCACGGATAAAATTATGGATTGGCTCAATGAAGGATTGTATCCCCTTAGGAGCCATTCCCACTCTTGTGCGATAAGATTTGGCAATAGAGAGAAACATCCAACCAAGAAGTAAAGCGACTATAAACATCGCAAGGACATTCTTGGTGATGGAAAAATCGTAAAACGATGTGATCCCCCTTTTAAATAATCCTCCATCTACAGCACTTTCCTGGTCGAGTTTGTACAACTCATTATTGTAACAGACCGAGTAACTGTTTATCTCTGTCCCATCTACGACTTCAATTCCTTCTTTAAACCCGGCGACTTCCACCTCACCCATTGGAAAGGATGCATCAATTACCCGCATGACAACACCCGAGTGTATGACATAACCATCAAATGCCAAGGTGCCGTCGCCATGTGTTCCATGTACATGAAATTTCTTTGAAGAAAAGAACGACCAGCCATGCTCAGGCGCGTATAAGATGCATGGCAGGTTGAAATACCACGGCCCAATTGTAAAGATATTTTGATCGGAGATATGGTGAAATGCAACACCTCCCGGGTTATATGCATCCGCTACCTCGTGATGCTCTATTCCACAGTTTTCCTCATGCCCGCTATCATTTGCTTCGGCATGGTTGTGATCATCGTGTTGTGCAAATACACTGAACACAAAAAGAACACTTATCAGTATGGTGAAAATTGCCTTCAAACTCCTTGATTTTGGCGGTTTATGATGCGCTTTTTTCAATTCGCTGCAAAGGTATTAAATCTGTTTAGATATGGGTATGGTGTGAGGAACTTTTTGTGGGGGAATTTGGATACGGGATGCGGGGTTCGGGATGCGGGATGCGGGGTTCGGGATGCGGGATGCGGGATCTAATGCGTGGGCCAGACCTAATTCACTGGCTGGCCTACTGAAGACCCAGGTCTGGATCGATACTCATGGTATCGTTTTCGATATTAATGTAGAGGTGCGATTAATCGCACCTCTACATTATATGACTTCGTCTAATAAATTATCTGGCGAATGTTGTCGCTCGTTTTTCGCGGATGACTGTCACCTTGATCTGGCCGGGATATTGCATCTCGTCCTGGATCTTTTGTGATATCATAAATGACAGATCATCGGCGTACTCGTCGCTGACCTTCTCGCTCTCAACGATCACGCGGAGTTCACGTCCGGCCTGAATCGCGTATGCCTTTTCAACGCCCTCGTATACCATGGCGAGCTCTTCGAGCTCTCCAATCCGCTTGAGGTAGCTCTCGAGGATCTCCCGGCGTGCACCCGGCCTTGCACCACTGATGGCATCACAAGCCTGAACGATTGGCGCGATGATATTATTCATTTCTATTTCATCGTGGTGTGCCCCGACAGCGTTGCAAACAGCACGATGTTCATTGTATTTTTCGCACATCTTCATGCCGAGCAATGCGTGTGACAATTCCGAATCTTCCTCTGCGACTTTCCCGATGTCGTGCAAGAGCCCACCGCGCTTGGCGAGTTTGATCTGCTTGGGGCTCATCTTGAGCTCCGCAGCCATTGCAGCACAGAGATGGGCAGTCTCGATGGAGTGCTTCAACAGATTTTGTCCATAAGACGATCTGAATCGCATACGACCGACTATTTTGACCAGGTAAGGATCGAGACCGTGGATATCGAGGTCGATGACCACGCGCTCTCCGATTTCTATAATCTGCTCCGTCAGTTGCTTCTTCACTTTGGCAACTACCTCCTCGATACGTGCCGGGTGAATGCGCCCGTCAGCAACAAGCCGCTTAAGGGACAATCTGCAAATCTCCCGACGAATCGGATCAAAGCTTGAAATGATAATTGCCTCCGGAGTATCGTCGACTACGATCTCGGCGCCTGTAGCTGCCTCAAGCGCGCGGATATTTCGTCCTTCGCGCCCGATAATCTGTCCTTTGACGTCATCTGACTCGAGATTAAATACCGAGACAGTATTCTCGATTGTGTACTCGGCGCACATGCGCTGTATAGACTGAATGACAATTTTCTTGGCCTCCTTATTGGCATTGGCCCTGGCATTATTGATTGCTTTCTTTTCGATGGCCATTGCCTCAGTTTCCACCTTTGCCTTTACCGCTTCGAGAAGCTGATCCTTGGCTTCGACTTCAGAGAGTTTCGAAATACTCTCAAGTTCCTTGATAAACTTCTCATTTGCGCTTTCCAACTCATCTTTTTTCTTGGCGATAATGCGCACCTGCTTGTCCAGGTTTTCCCGTATGGCCTGAATTTCTGATTCTCTTGAATCGAAGTTTTCAAACAGTGATTCGACCTCTCTTTTCTTCTTGGTGAGATCTTTTTCCATTTGGGTAATCTCGAGCTCTCGCTCTCTCATTTCCACACGGTGCTGCCCCTTGATCCGCTCGTAGTCCGACTTGAGTTTGTTGAATTTGTCCTTTGCTTCCTGAATTTTCCTCTGTTTGATCCGCTCATTCTTATTGTCGCTCTGCGCCAGAATTTTATCTGATTTGGCGCTTGCCTCGTCAACCATGCGTTGTGCTGTGAGGCGTGCTTCCTGAATGACCAGGTCTGACTTCCGGTTGCTCTCTTCGATTGCACCTTTCTTGGTGCGTCGTATCAGTGTGTTGGTAATGATAAAACCGATGATGGCACCAACTGCCAGCCCAATGATAATCCCCATTCCTAATTCCATGCTTCACTATTTTATATATATGAAAAATGAACCAGGAACTCCTTTTGAAGTCCGGAAAAGATGATTAACGGTGAAAGATCAAACCCGGGTTATGGCTTGATTGCTTCCAATGCTGAAAAGAGGGATTGCGTTTTCTCCTGGATTTGATCCATCAATCCGCTTGATCCCTTTTGTTTTGCATTATCCAATGCATACGTGAGCAGGGCCATCGATAAGTGATCCTGTTTGTCCTTCATGCGATATGTCGATTGGAAGTCCTTCAGTTTTTGATTGACTTCTTTGACGGCATCAAGGACCAGGACTTCTTCTTCCTCGGTCACTTTGACCGGATATTTCCGGCCTCCAATACTGACTTCAATGCTTTTCATTGACTGTCATTGCTCTTATTAAATATCCCCCATCATGAGGATACACTTATCGATCTCTTTGATGTATTGACCCAACTCCTTGTTTATTTTACTCCGCTCATCATCTACTTCCTGTACCACCCGAACCTCAGCCAATGCTTCTACAAGCTGCGATTCAAGCCGTTTTTTAACTTTCGTGAGTTGTTCCTGATTGTTTATTAATGATTTATTTTCCTGTAATAACTTATGGTTCTCTTGTTTTAACGCAGCATAGCGTTTTCCTAATTCTTTGATTTTTAGCTCGATACCTTCAAGCTGTTCTACAATTCCTTGCATCATTCAAAGATAACAATTTTGTCAAGGGCAAGTTTATCGTCGCAATTTACCGCCCAAGTCCTGTTCCACTTTTGACACGATACGCTTGATTATCCCGTCAATATCCGTGTCGTTGAGCGTTTTACCAGCATCCTCAAACACCAACTGAATGGCGTAGGACTTCAACCCCGGACCGAGGTGCTCATCGTTTTTATACACATCAAACAGCTCAAGAACTTTCAACTGCTGCCCGGCCGCCTGCTTTACGATGCCTGCCAGTTTAGCATAAGTGGCATTTGCATTCAGCACAAATGCGAGGTCGCGTTTCACCGCCGGGTATTTCGAAATATCCGCTGAAAGCATCGTGGACTTGCGCATCATATCATACAGTGCGTCGACATTGAACTGTGCAAAATACACGTCATACCGCAGATCAAAGCCTTTGCGCACGTTCTCGCTGATCTTACCGAATTCCACAAAGTTCTTTCCTCCAATTGCATAGCGCTGTCCGTATTCGAAACGAGGATCCTCACTTTCAAATGATCTGAATTTCGTAAATCCGACCCGTTGGGCCACCGCATCGACGTATTTTTTTATTGTATAAAAGTCAGACTGCGGCTGGTTGTGCCCGATCCAGTTTACTGGTGTTTCTTTCCCGACAATTGTGAGGGTAAGGTATTCCGTCTCCTTGACAGTTATCCCGTGATCCGATGCTTTCCCTGCAGCTGTCGATTGCTGGATGCCGGATGCATCTGATTCGGCATGCGCTGCATTGACAAAGCCGTGGCCAAATTCGAAAAGCATGAAGTCTTCCTGGTTGCGGTTTTGATTATAGCGTACAGCTTCCAGTGCGGAGACCATGAGGTCGGGCCGCATTGTGTTCATCGTGATATTGGAGGTGTTTTGGATCAGGATGCGTGCATTTGCCTCGATCGGGAATACACCTGTCTCAAGGTTTTCGTCGTCCGTGATAGACATGCCCTGCATCTCACTATACCCTCGTGCTGCGAGAAATGACGCAATGATATTGCGCATCTGATACTTTGTCACGCCCGAGACAGGTAGCAGTCCGACTTCCATCTTGGATTTGAACGGTACTTCGTCGAAACCAAAAATCCGTAGAATCTCTTCGATCACATCTGCCTCGCGAGTCACATCGGCCTTATTTGTAGGAATGGCGACGACAACAGCCTCATCATCCTCACTGACAATCCTTATCGATAGTGCATCAAATATCTTCCGGACCGAGTCTTTTGGGATATCGACACCTATCAGCTTATTGATCTGTACCCATCTGACGCGTACTTCGGCCGGAGAGATTGGCTCCGGGTAAATATCGATGATCTGTGAGGCGATTTTTCCATTTGCGAGGTCGACCATCAGGGCCGCTGCCCGTTTCAGTGCTGTCACACAGATATTTGGATCGGCAGATTTTTCGAAAGTGCGTGCTGCATCGGTTCTCAACAAATGCCCCATGCTGGTCCGACGTATCCACTCTGCATTGAAGTGTGCTGATTCGAGAAATATCCGCTTTGTCTCATTCGTCACCCCTGTTCCAATCCCTCCAAATACGCCTCCGATGCACATGCCCTCACCATCGCCATTGCAAATCATCAGATCCGTATCACGCAGTGTGCGTTCGACCTCATCGAGTGTGACAAATTTTGTGCCTTTGGCAACTGTCTTTACGATGATATGCGATCCGGCAATCTGGTCGGCATCGAATGCGTGGAGTGGTTGGCCCATCTCCTGCAAGACGAAGTTTGTGATATCTACGATGTTATTAATGGGTCTCACACCGATAGCGGTGAGTTTTTGCTTTAGCCAGGCGGGTGATTCACCGACCTCTATATTGTCGATCACGATACCGGCATACCGGGGGCAAGCTTCGGAGTTTT
>QMOR01000037.1 GCA_003648285.1 Bacteroidota bacterium | reverse complement strand
ATGCTGGATACTGGATGCTGGATGCTGGATGCTGGACGCCATACCTAAAGTAAAACAACAGAATACTATCGTGACAGCATTCAGAATTTAACATTTAAAATTCAAAATTCAAAATTGAAAAACACCTACGAAATCAAAAGAAAGCGCCAGCAAACACGACATATTTAATACCAAGTACTACAATAAAAGAGAGATGTCAATCGAAATCATAGAAATAAAAGCACGCTGTACGAACCCGGATTCGATTCGTGAAAAACTACAATCACTAGACGCAAAAGCAATTGGAACTGACCATCAGGTAGATACATACTTCACAGTGCCTGAAGGCCGATTAAAATTACGCCGGGGAAATATTGAAAACACATTGATCCAGTATCGCCGATCGAACGAAAGCGGCCCCAAGCTGAGCAAGGTCAATATTTATAAGCCAAATGACGCGGACGCCCTGCATGTCACATTGAGCGCCGCGCTCCCGGTATTGGTCGAAGTGGACAAGCAGAGGGAAATATATTTTATCGATAATGTGAAATTTCATATCGATCAAGTGAAAACCTTGGGAAGCTTTATTGAAATTGAAGCGATTGATGAATCGGGGGGTATCGGAATAACCAGGCTCAACGAACAGTGTGAACATTATTTACAGCTATTTGAAGTGGAAGCGGACGACCTGATGACACATTCTTATAGTGATATGTTATTAGAATTAAATGGCAAATAGAAAATATCCTGCCAAGCTGTTATTGTTTGGGGAGTATACGGTTCTTGTTGGAAGCCGAGCGCTGGCCATACCAGTCCCTCATTGGTCTGGTGAATGGCAACTTGGGAAGAAAGTGGATGCAGGGCTAACAGCTTTGGCAAACTATATAAAGAAATCCAATTTTCACGATCATATAGATCTGGATACATTTCGAAATGATATTGCCAGTGGATGGCGATTCGAGTCATCGATACCATGGGGATACGGGCTTGGAAGCTCTGCCGCTCTTACGGCGGCCATTTTTGATAGATATGGTGTTAGGCAGGATGGCACTGCGCCGGCTATGTCGGCTGCGTCGGCAAATGAGATTATTGCAGATCTCGCGTCAATCGAAAGCTTCTATCACGGTCACAGTTCAGGCCTCGACCCACTTGTATCATACCTCAATCAACCTGTGTTGCATGAGAATGGCAGCTATCATACTGTGAATCTGCAGCATGGCAATGAGACGCCGCAGATATTTCTCATCAATTCAGGGATCGAGCGATTTACGGCACCACTGGTAGCCCTTTTTAAATCGAGATTATCTGACCCGGAACATGTTAGGGAGGTCATCAATCCTCTGAAAATAAATGTAGATCATGCAATCGATCATTTTCTGACAGGTTCCTGGGAATTGTTTTGGGACTATTTGCAGCTGATAAGTGAAATGCAATTTGAACGATTCAAGGAGATGATGCCTGAGCCGATAGAATATATCTGGCAAGGTGCGAAACAGAATGCTAATATTTCAATAAAGCTCTGTGGAGCAGGTGGCGGAGGTTATTTTTTGGGCTTTGCTCGCCCGGGTATTGATGTGGAAGCCGAGCTTGGATGTGTCGTAGAGATGATTGAGCTACCTGATTAAGCTTCCTAATTATGCTAACTTATTGACCTGCCTAATTGATGACCACCCTGGTAATTGAATAATAACCACCCCGGGATATTTTTAATACAAAAATTCCGCTACCGAACGACTGAACGTCAATGGCTGTTCGCCCTATGATGTGACGATCAAGTACTCTGCTTCCGTTTGGATTAAATAACTCCAGATGATAGAGCTGGTTTAAATTGGGTGGAACTACATTTATCGTATCATTCGTCGGGTTTGGGAAAACTTCAATTTCGAATCCTTGATCTTGAGATGTAATGTCTTTTGTGCTTACTGTAGAATTTCCAAAAAGCCACTTAATTGCCTCTGGAAATTCTGCACTCCAAAACGCTTCGCTATGTGTGCCGTTGGGGTCGACTGCAAGAACGGCATTGCTCTGATTGAAGCCACCGGATATCATTGTGTCTATCATTGCTTGCGTATTGGCCGGAACATCTATTTGCGAACTCTCCATGCCTCCAGCCCAAAAATATATTTTCATGTTCTGCAGATTTGAATTTGCATGTCCGAAAATGTAGGTAGAGTCCGAAAACCAAAAGGAAGGCGAGAAGACTCCTGCTTTTCCAAACACATCCGGACTGGCGAGCGCCCCATAATGCGAAATAAGCCCTCCCAGCGAACTGCCCATGAGTCCTGTGTTTTCCCTATTGGAAAGCGTGCGGTAGTTTTCGTCCACAAATGGTTTTAATGTTTCGACTATGAAGTCCATATAATCGTCTCCGTCGCCTCCACCGTAAGTGGGATTTATCCAGGGGCTGTATTCATTTAATCTTTCAGTACCTCCATTTTCGACGCCAATCACAATTAATGCAATATTATTTGATTCGTAAAGGTCATTCAATGACTCATCGACATGCCATTCCCCGGCAAATGATGTGGAGTCGTCAAATAGGTTTTGCCCGTCATGCATATATAGCACCGGATACGAAGAAGTAGATGTTTCGTATCCCGGGGGAAGATAGATCCATATTTTTCGGGTACGCCCGTCGAGTTGTGGCATTTCGAATGCATCTGCCATCACGCGCACATTCTCAGTCGCAGTGGAGGAGCCCTCACCAGAATCAGCCCAGTTGAGTATCGCGACATCAACCGTATCACCATTTCCGCCAAACGTGTAGACCCTGTTACTAATTTCTTCGCCTTGCGCACCCTTTTCAACTGATTCCCAACTTCCCCGTGTAAATTTAAAATTGATATTACCGGATTGTTGCGAAAGTGTAATAGCATATGTATCATCACCCAAATCACTCAATTTGTAATTTTCACTCCCTCCGGACCACCCGTCAAAATCACCCGAAATAAAAACCTCTGCGTTGACAGGTGTGCTCTGTGGCAACTGCGTCACGTGAAAGGTGACCTGAGCGTTGACCGCACCAAAGGCTATAAAGAATATTGCCGTTAAAATCACCTTCATCCTGAATTATCTTGTTTGCTTGTGCAATGTACGGTATATCGGGCTGGATGCTGGGATGGCATGATCCTGGATTTGGATTCTGTGATCACACATTTTCCCCTCGCGCCTTAATTGTTTAAATAAATCTCCTGTAAAAAACAACTCTCTCAAACAAAGAAAGATCCCTTGCGCACCTTGCGCCCTTGCGGTTAAACCTGCGATAACTGACCTCCAAACTGCCCACCCACCAAGCAATTCACCTGAATATGTTAACAAAACCCAACCACAAGACTTGCGTCCAACCACCAAATACATAAGAATCCGTTAAGGAACCCGGTATTCCGTTAAAGAACCCAAAAGGCAGATTCAAAACCCATTTAAGCGCGTCATATTGGGGACAGCAACTAGATACAATTTACACTTAAAACACAATGATCATGAAGACTACACTAACAAATGGCCTGATATTAATGGCCTCAATTGCAATGTTCAGCAGCTGCTCAAAGGATGACAACTTCAATGCAGGTTGGGACAGTGAAATCATCAGCACTACCATCTCCCTGAACCGGGCATCCGATGATCAGATCGATCTGGGCTCGATTAATCTCAGCGAAACCATCGAGGATTACATGTCACAAAATTACGACGACGCAAAATCTTATCGTGTGCTCAATGCAGGTCCTTCCTTTGGTCTGGTCGTGTCAGTTGATGTATTGCCTTTGGGATTTGTCGAAGCTCTGGATGTGTACGCAATATCAGGCAGTCAGGAACTCCTTATCGGTATGATAAGCTCCGGAAGCAGTCAGGATGCATCATTCGGTCTTGCAGGAATTGATCAAAATCTGATTGACTTTGCCGGAGATGAGTCGATCGACATCGTATTGAGACCACAGTTTAATGACCTGGGTGCGCCTGGTACAGTTGAGGCTGATGTCGCCTTTACATTTAATTTCTCAATATCAGGAAGAAGATAACAACACGATTTATTGAATCCATCATCAATAGCAAACCATTTATTACCTTCATCCAAACCGGTCTGCTATGAAAAATTCTCAATCCCCGATTCAATCGGCATTTGCCGTACCATTTACCCTATGGCTATGTGCTCTGCTCACTATCCCTGCAATTGCACAGGAAACTTATGACGAAGCTCTTTACGACGCGCTCGAATACAGACTTGTAGGTCCATTCAGAGGTGGTCGGTCCTGTACTGTATCCGGAGTTGTGGGTAATCCCAACCTCTACTACTTTGGCTCGGTGGGCGGTGGTGTCTGGCGCACGAAGGATGGTGGTGCGACTTACGAAAATATCTCTGACGGATACTTCGGTGGCTCAGTCGGAGCCATTGCGGTGGCTGAGTCAGACCCCAATGTCATATATGCTGGACAGGGGGAGAAGACCGTACGAGGCAATGTCTCTTCAGGTTTTGGAATGTGGAGGTCTGTGGATGGAGGTTCGTCCTGGACGCATATCGGGCTGGAGGACACAAGACATATTGCCAGAATCAGAATTCACCCAACGAATCCGGATATCGTGTATGTCGCGGCAATGGGAAATCTGTGGAAACCCACTGAGGACCGTGGCGTCTACAAGTCGACCGACGGTGGTGCGACCTGGGAGAAGATATTATATGTCAGCGAAGATGCCGGCGCAGTTGATCTCGTTCTTGACCCTTCTAATCCAAGGGTTGTCTATGCGAGTACCTGGAATGTACGTCGCACGCCTTACAGCTTTTCCAGCGGTGGACCGGGGTCCGATATCTGGAAAAGTACTGATTCCGGGGCGACTTGGACAAACCTGACAGAGAGTACTGACCTGCCCGCTTCTCCTCGCGGTATTATTGGAATTGCCGTTTCGCCGGTAAATCCCAGCCGTGTCTTTGCTTTAATCGAGTCTGATGATGGGGGTGTTTTTCGTTCGGATGATGGTGGGGATTCCTGGAAGAAAATGAGTACAAACAGGGCGTTGAGAAGCCGTGCCTGGTATTATACAAGGATTTATGCGGATACTGAAAATGAGGATGTCGTCTATGTGATGAATGTGTCCTACGGCGTATCTAAAGATGGTGGCAAGACATTTACACTGCACAATGCCCCACATGGAGACCATCATGATTTATGGATTGATCCAAATAACAGTCGACGCATGATTATTGCTGACGATGGGGGTGCACAAGTCTCAAATGACGCGGGAAATAACTGGACGACCTATCACAATCAACCAACTGCGCAATTTTATCGGATTGCTACGGATGATGTATTTCCCTATCGCATTTATGGGGCGCAGCAGGACAATTCATCGATTCGTATTTATCATAGAACTAATGATAATTCAATAACTGAAGACCATTGGGAGGTCACGGCCGGTGGTGAAAGTGCCTATCACGCCATTGATCCGGACAATCCTGATATCGTATATGGCGGCAATTACAAAGGATATTTATACAGATACGACCATCAGACAAAACAGCGGCGGGCGATTAATGTCTGGCCACTCAATCCGGCCGGCTCGGGTGTGGAGGTCATGAAATATCGGTTTAATTGGAATTTTCCGGTAAAATTTTCTATTCATGAGCCGGACAAATTGTATGCATTTTCTAATCACGTGCATGTCACAACAAATGAAGGCCAGACATGGGAAGCAGTAAGCCCCGACCTTACAAGA
This sequence comes from Bacteroidota bacterium, assembly GCA_003648285.1. Classification (GTDB taxonomy): domain Bacteria; phylum Bacteroidota; class Bacteroidia; order Chitinophagales; family Saprospiraceae; genus B8-G4. The sequence goes on along the minus strand of QMOR01000037.1, from coordinate 8,309 downwards.
AATGATCCCGAGACACAAAAATCTTCAGGAGGGCCGATCACACAAGACAATACAGGCGTCGAGTTTTATGCAAATATTTTCACCGTCATGGAAAGCCCACAAGAGTCAGGTGTGTGGTGGACCGGTTCAGACGATGGACTGATTCATCTCACAACGGACAATTGCGCATCCTGGAACGACGTGACGCCGCCACAAGCACCGGAGTGGATCATGTGGAATTCTATTGACCCGCACCCGACAATTCCCGGTGCCGTATATCTCGCTGGTACGCAGTATAAACAGGGCGACTTCACGCCGTACTTGTACAAAACAACGGATTATGGAAAGTCATGGCAGACAATCACTACTGGTATTGACCCGATGCATTTTACGCGGGTCGTACGGGCAGATCCGAATCGCGAAGGGTTGTTGTATGCTGGAACCGAGTATGGCATGTATATTTCATTTGATGATGGGAGTAGCTGGCAGAGTTTTCAATTGAATTTGCCTAAGGTCTCAATTACCGATCTGCAGGTCAAAAATGACAATCTGATCGTGGCGACCCAGGGCAGGAGTTTCTGGATCATTGATGATCTGACTCCACTGCACCAATTAAATGATGAGGTCACCGAAGCTGATCATTATGTTTTTGCACCGATGCCGAGCTATCGCATGCGCCAGGGTGGATGGGGCAGTCATAAAAAATTGCTCGAAGGGAAAAACCATCCAGGAGGAGTCTTGATTTATTATTTCCACAAGGCAGATCTCGATAGCGCCGAGACTGCTGAGTTGCGTATTCTTGAAGAGGATGGTGACCTGATTAGATCATATAAGAGCGGGAAGAAAGACAAGGGCATCGCAGATACTGAGGGCGCACACCGCTTTGTTTGGGATATGCGTTATCCCGACGCGACTTCATTCGATGGGCTTGTCCTGTATTCGTCAAATACGCGTGGCCCAAGGGCCGTGCCCGGGAATTACAATGTGCAGTTGATCGTGGGCAAGGATACTGTGACCCAGTCATTTGATATTCTAAAGGATCCACGCATCGCGTCCACACAGGAAGATCTGGAAGCGCAGTTTGAATATTTAATTGATATTCGCGACAAATTATCAGAGGCCCACCAGGCGGTTATTGATATTCGTGCAATGCGGGAAGATCTGGAGTATTTAAAAAAGAAAGTCAAGAGCTATGATAATACCGAGGATATCGTAGACCAGATTAAGGCCCTTGATGAGGAGATGACGATCATCGAAAACAATATCCACGAAACACGAAATGAAGCCCGTCAGGACCCTCTGAATTTTGGTATCAAGCTCAATAATCGTTTGGCATACCTCGCTTCACACGAATCGACCGGGGATTTTAGACCGACGGATCAGGGCGTCGAATACAAAGAGGAAGTAAGCGCCCAGATTGATGCCGAACTTGTAGACCTTGCTGTACTGTGGAACGAAAGCCTTCCGCGGATTAATACCAGCATCCGCGAGGCAAACATTGAGTTTATTGCCCCACTTTCAACCCGTGGAAAAACCGTTAAGCCATGAATTGAAACACACTTAATTGTAAAGTGCAAGTTTTCGATTATCCTAATCCGATAATCTGAGGGTGTGCCACACCTTAAGGTGTGGCACACCCTCCTTGCTGCGATACTAACTTTTGTCTTTCTTATGCTCCTCAAACCATCCCGTGATATAATTCACCTTGGCAATCAGATGACTCGGCTTGTTTGCGATACCGTGACTTGCGCCAGGAATACGTACGAGTGAGGCATCGACATTATTGATTTTCAAGCCCGCATAAAACTGCTCAGACTCGGAGATTGGTGTGCGATAATCTTCTTCACCCGTCAGTAACATCGTCGGTGTTTTGACATTTCCCACGTACGAAATAGGGGAGCGGGCCATATAGTGCTCCATGTGATCCCAAGGTGGGCCTGGAAACCAATACTTGTAGAAGAAACCGGGTGAATCGGAATTCAGGACAAAGCTGTACCAGTTGATGACTGGTTTGGCGACGACAGCGGCCCGGAAGCGGTTTGTGTGACCGACAATCCAGCTTGTCAATACGCCACCACCACTACCACCGGTCACGTATAATTGATTTTCATCAATATAGCCTTTGACTATCACCGCATCCACGCCAGACATCAGGTCATCATAGTCTTGACCAGGATAATTGTGGTGGATGAGATTTCCAAATTCCGCACCGTAGCTCGTACTACCACGAGGATTAGTGTACAGCACAACATAGCCAGCCGCTGCATATAATTGTATTTCCGCTGAAAACCGACTGCCGTAATTCGCAAAAGGGCCACCGTGTATTTCGAGGAGTAGAGGATACTTTTTATTGGGGTCGAAATCTGGTGGCTTAACAATCCAGCCTTGCACCTTTCTCTTATCAAATGACGACTCGTACCAGATCTCCTCTACCTCTCCGAGTTGTTTGTAGGTAAACAAATCGTCATTCAGCGCGGTGAGTTGCACACCTTCTTTGCCTTTGCTGCCTACGGCTACATCGGCAGGGTGGTGGACTGTACACGTAGTATAGGCGTAGTCGTTGTTTTTATTCACATGGAAAGTACCCCCTGAATATGGACGCCCGAGTGACAGTCCTCCTACCTGATCCTGCAGGGTATTGATATTGCCATTCAGATCGATATGTGCAATCTTTGTATCACCGTGCTCATCATACTGGAAGAATAATCCATTGCCATCACCAGCCCATTGAATATTTCCAACACTGCGATCGAAATCCGCCGAGATACAAGTGGGCAGCGAACCATCGGAATTCATGACATACAACCGCCGGAGCTGGTATCCCAGGAGTTGGTCGTCAAAACCGAGGTAGGCGATTTGTGATCCATCGGGAGAAACTGTCGGTACACCATCAGGTCCCTGGCGCGTAGTCAGTGTAGTGAGCTGCCCGTTTGAGATATCTATATGATGCACTTCAGAGTTGATCGGATCGTGTTCCCAGTTCGGATGCCTGTTTGCCGAGAAGACAATGCCCTTGCTATCGGGAGTCCATGAGAGCCTGCCGCCATGGCGAAATGGACCGGTGGTCAGTTGGCGTGGTGTCCCACCATCGATAGACAGTACGAAGACCTGACGAAATCCTTTTTTGAGATAACCGCCGCCATCGGCACGGTAGTACATATCATCGATATAGGTCGGGGGTTTGGACCACTTCGCACCGTCCGGTTTATCGGGCATTTTGACATGCGAACCTGATTTCTCAGGGACAAACATGCTGAATGCGATCCACTTGTTGTCAGGTGACCAACTCAGCCCTCCGGGACCTTTGGTCAGATTTGTGAGTCTCGCTTCTGCACCCGATTCCAGCCAGCGACGATAGATTTGCGCAGATCCATCCCGACTGGATATGTAAACCAACTCTGTGCCATTTTTGGACCAACGGGGTGAACTATCACGCTGTTTTCCTGTGGTGACAGGGATGTGCATGGCCGAAGCATCTCCTTTGCCCGGTACGACCATCCACAGATTGGATAGATTCGCGTCAGTCATGACATCTTTAAAATTACGCACGTAGATGATGCGCTCGCCATCGGGCTCCATTCTCGGGTCGGATGCGTATTCCAAGTCAAAAACATCTGCCGGTTCAAACCGGTTGCTTGGCTGAGCAAGACAAAAAATAGATACTAAAAGGAAATTAAATACTAAGGTAATCTTCATGATGTGTTGTGTTGTGCAAACTCAAGTTACACATTCACATCACTTATCTACTCACATTCAACTTAAGCAAATCAGGAAACTCCTCCGAGTATTTATCCACATCACTTTGCATCACCCGATGACCCGCCATATGCGCGACAACAAATGCATCACCAAAGCCCTTTGTGCGCAGGTCATCCTGAATAGCGAGTGCCTCCGCAAATGTATTCTCAAGGCCGGCGTAATATTTATACTTCTTGGAAGAGGCATCCCACTCGATCATCGCGTCGGTGAGCTGTACAAAAATGTCATGTTGCAACATCTGAGATACTGCGGCGATTTGAACGCGGTAAACCAGTCCGGGTTGCATGTCGCTGAACTCTTTGGCGTGCGCATTCTCCGTCTCGGAAGGAATATTTGGATGTTCGTATATCAGTGATATCGGAAGACCTTCCGTTTCGTAAATATGGACTTCGATGCGTCTGTTGAGACGGTCGAGTGATGAGTTTTGAATACCCCCTTCCGGCACAGTTGCACGTGGGTAAAATGCCCCGCAACCTTTTATATATAAGCGCTCTCTGTCCACTCCTTTGCGCGACAAATAATCAGCGACTTGCTCTGCCTTTTTAACCGAAAAATAAAGATCAAAGCTTCTCGGGCCAGTCGATATATCGTGGCAAATGAAGTCCGCTTTTAATGTTGGATATATCAATAGTAAATTGGCAACGACTTCCAGTTTTTTAAGATTCTGGGGTGTGAGCACGAGATCATTTGGCTCATATGCCAGATCACCAATAAAATATTCCTTTACCTGCTGATTTTTCGGTGCAGTTTGCACGTGTTTATTTTCTTCAAGTAATGCTGCCTGTGGAAGAAGCTGGATAAATGTCGTCGGAAATGAAATTTTTAAATGCGCTTCAACAGCTTCCTTCATATAAGCGGCATATAAATCACGTTGTCCATATCCGCTTTTGCGATCAGAAGAAAAATAAGCGGACAGCCCGTCCTGTGCAATTTGAAATGAGGCATCATCTCCGGCAGAATTTATGGGCAGGCCTGTGTTTACAGGTGCAGTCCATGACGCCGTGTTGGGATCAAATACCGCTTGAAACACATCGAGTCCGCCGATACTTGTCAGCCTGTTGGACGAAAAGTACAGGGCGCGTCCATTACGCGCCAGAAATGGAGACACCTCATTATAAAACGAATTGATCGTACTTCCGAGATTGATCGCTTCTGACCACAATCCTTTTCGATGTATTGCGAAATACAAGTCGTATCCGCCAAAACCACCGTGCCGCGTTGAGGAGAAGAGAAATATTGAGTCGTTGTAGATATACAGATCGCGATCCCCGGAAGAGGGATCGAATGGACCAAGTGAAGAACCGGTCAATCTACCCGACCGATCCACAGTAAAGGTGTCAATGATGAGTCGGCCGTTTTGCGGGTTTTCACCAGTATAGTAATAGAGCATCTGACCATTGGCACTGAAGCCATAAATCACGTCGTTGCGCGTACTGTTTAGCACATCTCCCATCGGCTCGGCGGCACGCCATATCCCATTTTGGTGCTCAGAGAAGTACATATCGCTGCTGTAATTGCCGTATTTCCGGTCATCAATATTGGCTGGATCTTTCAAGCCCCCTTTGCTGCCTGATCTCGAAGAAGTGAAGTACAGGCGATCCTGGTAGATCGGACTTGGCACCGGACCAAATTCATCGTAAAATGTATTGAGCGATGTCCCAAGGTTTTCCACATAGGCCAGTTGGTTGCCATATTTGATGCTCATGCCCGTGGCACATCGCATGATTTCGTCCTTGACCCAATTTCGACGTACATCATGAGATTTCGAGCTGCGGATAAAGTTCTTGTAATGAGCGACAGCTTGCTCAAACAACAGCTTGTGCTGGTAAGCTCTTCCCAGGTAGAAAAAGACGTCAGCTTCGGTTTTTACCTCGCGGTCGAGTTGACTGAGCAGTTTGATAGCGCCATCGACATCATTGATTTCCAGACTTGATATGGCAACCCTCAGGCGTGTCCCTTTGTCCCATGTACCCTCATTGCCGCCTTGCTTGTAGTATTGGAGCGCCTCGCGAAAGTGACCGTGCGTAAAAAAATCATCGGCTTCTTTGATAAAGCGCCCTGCCGACTGCCCCCACACACCTTGTGCAGTGCAAAAGAGGCAGATGACGCATAGAGACAGAATTTTTATTCGCACGCGATCCTGTTTTATATCTGCTGATCTTTGTCAAACGCCTCAAGGTAGTCGCCAATCTTGCGCAGGAATGAACCTCCGAGAAATCCATCTACGACACGATGATCATAGGCCAATGACAAAAACATCATATGGCGGATGGCGATGAGGTCACCGTATTCTGTTTCTACAACTGCTGGCTTCTTGCGAATCGCTCCGACAGCAAGAATCGCCACCTGTGGTTGATTGATTATCGGTGTGCCCATGACATTGCCAAATGTGCCCACATTGGTCACAGTAAAAGTGCCCCCCTGTATATCATCCGGCTTGAGTTGATTCGTCCGGGCGCGACCAGCAAGATCATTGACTGACTTCGCCAGGCCGACGAGATTGAGTGAGTCGGCATTTCGGATCACGGGTACGATCAGATTTCCGCCAGGCAATGCAGCTGCCATGCCGATATTGATATCTTTTTTGCGAATGATATTTGTGCCATCAACAGAAACATTGACCATCGGAAAGTCCCTGATAGCCTTCGCCACTGCCTCTATGAAAATCGGTGTGAACGTGATTTTTTGGCCATGTTGCTCCTGAAATGCTCCTTTCACCTGATTTCTCCAATTGACAATATTGGTGACATCGACTTCTACGTATGAAGTCACGTGGGGCGATGTCTGTTTAGACATGACCATGTGATCGGCAATGAGTCTTCTCATGCGATCCATCTCGATGATTTCGACATTGTCGTCAGCAGTTACAACTCCTGTTGCCTTTGGGGTGGTCACTGATGCAGGTTGAGTTGCAGCAGCGGCTTCACTCTTCGCAACTTGTTGAGTTGGTACTATCGTCTGAGCTGCGACACCTGATTTACGCGTTTCTAAAAATCCAAGAATATCTTTTTTAGTGACACGACCATGCATTCCTGAACCAGGAATAAGATCGAGCTCGGTGATCGATAGTCCTTCTGAAGCTGCAATATTTCTTACCAATGGGGAATAAAATTTACCCGACTCAGCGCTCTTTCGCGGTAGATCAGAAGAAGCTGCACCCACAGGTTGTGCCATCTGTTGGGCGACAGGTTGTGCCACGGGTTGCGGCTTGGGGGTGGGGGTTTCTACTTTTACATCCTGTCCGTTCGTACTCGCGATCACCTTGGCCGGTTTGGCGGCGGGGCTCACTACCGGAGCGATCTCTTCACCCTCAGTAGCGATCATAGCGATGACCTTTCCGACATCGACTACATCATTCTCCTGAAAAAACACCTCGGCGATAGTACCCGCCACGGGTGAAGGGATTTCAGAATCTACCTTGTCTGTGGCAATTTCAAGAATTGTCTCATCCAATTCGACACTGTCACCTACATTTTTAACCCATTTGAGGATCGTAGCTTCGGTAATACTCTCGCCCATTTTAGGCATAATCAATTCGATCTGAGCCATACGGATGTTGTTTTATCTCTTCCCTTTTATTAACATCAGGAAACCTATAGAGTTACAGGTTTCACTTTCGACTGCAAAAGTACCTCTTATGCGTTGCGCTTCAAAAAATTTCGCACCATATTCAACGCCATTATTGCACTTAGTTCAATATTTCTCGCTCTGTCTTTCGTAAATCGCCAAATACGTGACTCTACTGCATCTTTTCCTGCAACCGCAATCCATACAGTACCTACTGGTTTTTCGTCACTTCCGCCTCCCGGACCTGCGATACCGGTGATCGCTACGGCATAATCCGAATGAAATACACGGACGGCTCCAGTAGCCATTGCTTCTGCTGTCTCCCGGCTCACGGCACCAAAGGTTTCAAGGGTACTCATTTGCACACCTAATATGGAATGCTTAAGTGCATTCGAATACGTAATGGCACCACCTTCAAAATATTCTGATGAACCGGCAATTGAGGTCATCAAATGCCCGGTATATCCACCGGTACAGCTCTCCGCGACCGATAGGGTGGCATTTCTTCTCTTGAGCATGCGTCCGATCGCCTCCGGAAGGCTGATATCTTCTTCAGCAAAGACAAATGCACCAAGGCGTTGTGAAATGACCTCACACGTATTCTCAAAGATCTTCATGTCATCATCAGAGTGAATCCCCCCCATGAGACGTATACGCACCCTTCCCACGGAGGGCAAATAGGCAATTTTTAAAAATGATGGAAGGTGGTCTTCGACATCGGTAATGCGCTCGGCAAGTCGGGACTCACCTTCACCTACCGTTGAAAATGTCTTGTATATCTGCTGTCCAAGATCAGTGTATAGCACATTCAGTTTGGGAAGCACACCGTGCTCCATAAGATAGCGCATCTCATACGGTACACCAGGCAAAACAAAAAGATGATTGCCATTTTTTTCGAAGTGCATGCCGGGTGCGGTCCCTTTCATATTTGGAAAGATCTCTGCATTTGGTGGCAAATAGCACTGCGCCCTGTGTGCCTTGGTGGGCTCCTTACCAAACTGTCT
>QMOR01000036.1 GCA_003648285.1 Bacteroidota bacterium | reverse complement strand
TTTACCAGGAGTTTATTGTGCGTCATTTCGAAGCTGGCGACAGGGAAATCAACGAAGAGGCAGTATCAGAGATTCTGGAATGGACCCGGGGTCATACTTTTTACACGCAGTATTTTTGCAATAAATTGTACGCAAAGGGATTTGAGACGATTGGTCTTTATGAAGTCGAACACGTGAAGAATGAGATTTTGTTTTCATTTGAACCGAGCTACCTGACTTTGCAGTCTGTACTCAGCAATAACCAATTTAAATTACTCAAAGGCATATCCATTGAAGGTAGTGTGACCGGCGTGAGCTCGTCCACATTTCTGTCGCGACATGGCCTTGCCCAATCTTCTGCGCTGCAGTCGTTGAAAGTGCTTTTATCGAAAGAGCTGCTCTACGAAGAATTGAATCCTAAGGGAAGCAGGTTTCTGGTATACGATCCTTTCTTTTCCAGATGGCTGGAGAGACGTTAGTTTGCCAGTGCCCATAGTCGACCCTAACCCTTGCTCTTATTCGACTATCAATTTCATTCTTTGCCTCCCCGTTTCGGATACGAGGTCTACAATATACAGGCCGGGAGTGAGGTCGCCTACATCTATGGAGTGAACAAAACCCTCTTCATGATGCACCAATTGCCCAATGTGATTGTAGACATCAACCCCATCAACGTTGTCTCCATTTTGGGAGGAGATGTTTAAAATGGTGCTGGCGGGGTTAGGGAATATAGAGAATACAGATTCTTCAACTAAATCAGTCACGCCGACGACCATGCAAGCTTCTATCACTTCGTTCTGGGTATTACAACCTGCGGCATTATCTGATATATCGATATCACCGCCAGGGCTGGCCAGATAATCGCAAACACTTTGAACTTCGCATTGGGATAACAAAGAATTACCTGTGATGGCTAATAATTCACTAATCGATCCAGCATCAATATTATCAAGTCCAGACAAGCTATTAAGGGCTGTGTTTTCTTCAATCCGCATGAGTCCAGCAACAGACGTCACATTATTCAATGCCGTCAGAGAAGTAAGAGCGATATTACCAAGAATCTCCAAATCTCTCCCGATGGACGTCAGCTTGTTAAGCCCCTCAAAACTCGTCAAAGAAGAAATGTTTTTTATTAATAGATCTTTCCCAATAGTAGTCAGATTGTCAAGCCCGAATAAACTGGTCAAAACAGGATTAATGATGTATATATTTTCAATCAGAAGGGTTCCTCCGATTGAAGTCAACTTTTCAAGACCAGTCAGGCTGTTTAGGGCATCGTTTTCAGTAAGAAAAAGGGCTTCCTCAATGGAGGTAAGTTTGTCAAGTCCTTTGCAATTAGTCATGATATCGTTGCCATTCAGAAAGACCGAGCCATTGACAGAAGTGATGTTTTCAAGTCCCGCTAAGCTCGTCAGGGATATATTGTTTTGAATCGAAAGATTTCCTCCTATAGATGTCAGGTTTTCAAAATCTGCCAGACTACTCAGAAGCATGTTAAATTCGACCCTAAAGGCTCCTCCAGGAACAGTCATACCGACGAATGTCAGGTTTTCAAGTCCTGTCAAACTCGTCAAGGATGAGTTGTATTGAATCCCAACTTCTCTTCCCACGGAAATCAGATTGTCAAGTCCCGTTAAACTCACCAAGCTAGAGTTTCGCTTGATTGAAACATCCCTTCCCACGGAAATCAGATTTTCAAGACCAGCTAAACTCGTAAGGATTGCGTTGTCGCGAATTGCAATAGTTTGTCCCACGGAAATCAAATTGTCAAGTCCTGTTAAACTTGTCAGGGAAGGATTGTCATATATCTCAAGCCGTTCCCCAACAGATTTCAAAACAATTAGCCCATTTAGATTAGTGACATCAACACCTTGTATTCTTAAATCTCCCTGTATTTCAGTGCAGTCAGGGTAGAGGATTTGAAAACTGTCAATTTGTGATTGACTTGTAAGGTCAATCCTGCCTGGCGGACAGGATTGCGATAATGCAGTACTCTGTATGTTGAGAGCCAGAGCAATCAACAATGCAAGTTTTCTCATATGAATTAGTATGGTATAACTATACTATAACGCATTCAATGAGCAATCTGTCTCCAAAAATGCCAAAATCAATTAAACCACACCGCATACCTCTTTCTGCGCAGTTCCAAAGCGAGCTTCTCCTCCATTTTGAGAGCCTCTGATTTCGTCATTGATCCGAGATGATTATATAGGCTGGGGCGCAAGTACAGTCCAAATTTTCGAACGATGTTTGAAGATATATTATGACCTTTCTTATTCCTGTATCCCGCCTTATGCTGCGCAAATCGTTCGGCAGGGCTCTTGCTCGTCATCCCTACATACAGACATCCCGACACGCCATTGAATTGAGGATTTGCTGCCCTGAATTTGGCATTTTCGGTAAATACCCGATTGGATAATTCTATCACGTAAACTACGTATCTCAATTTATCATTAGTTATCTGATCTAATTCATCCTGCAGAATAAAGGTAGTCAACATCTGCTATCAAATTTCCAGAAATCCGAACCAGGCGCACGGTAATTTCAATCAGATCATCTCCAGATCTTCGCTATCATAGAGTTCAAAATTTACCCCATTCGGGTGATGTCTTATTCGTGTCTATGACGAATATTTGCAATATTTATAGACTGCTTCACCAGCCAGGACATAAGTCATGACCAATTATCGAATCGTTCTTCTAGTCACCGCCCTGTCGTTCTTCACATTTCAGAGCAACATGCAAGGGCAGCACGGTGATGTATGGGTGAAAGATGGCGTCTCTGTCACGATCCACGATGTGTTGGATAATCCGGAGTCGTTTACTTCAAGTGAACGTGCAAATATATTTACCCGCCATGCTTCAGAATACTTTAGCCGTGATCTCGATTCGGCGATGCTTGCGTTTCGCTATATGATTGAGGTGGGTGATGACCTCAATGATCATTACATGATGGGCTGTGGTTATGCCAGCATCGCTCAACTCCTTACCATGAAAGGTGATTATAGGCAGAGTGTGCCAGAACTGCACCATGCGTGCGACCATTTTGCCTCCTATCCCGAGGGGCTGGCGCTGAATCTTGGCTCACTTGGTGGCGCTTATATGATGTTAAATGAGTACGATTCTGCAGAGTACTATACTTACTACAGCATCAACTTGTTATATGATTTGAAGGACACAATGTACTATTCTGCGGCACACCTGAGCAGAGGAATGGTCCTTATGAATCAGCAAAAGTATTACTCGGCGCTCGATCAATACCTGATTGCCATTAAGTATGTCGATTACGCGGACATTCCAATGCGCAAGGGCGACATCTACAACAAGATAGCTGTCACATATGCCCGTATAAACGATACCGAAAACGCAATTAAGTATAAGAAGCTGGCCCTGGCAATTACTGAGGACAAAGGCTATGAAAAATTTGCGGCCGAATTATGTACAGGACTGGGCAGCCTTTACAGGAAAGTCCAGTTATACGATGAAGCACTGGAGTATCTGGATAGGGCCGAAAAATACCAAATTGTGAAGCAGGATCATGAAGGATTAATTGCCACCTATTCGAATATCGCCCTGATTAGTACAGCCACGAATAACATGAAAGCGGCTGCAGATTATCTTGAGAAGGCCAAGGCAGTCCTGGGTCATGTAGAAAATGACAGGAATAAGACGATCTATTTCACGGCATTGGGGAAATATTCCCTTGCACATCACGATTATAATACGAGCAAAAGTGCATTTGATTCTGTACATAGATTTGGAACGAGTGCGGGGTCAATGAATACAGTAATTACTGCTCTTGAGGGATTAATTGCGATCAATTCTGCACAGGAAAAATATAAGAAGGCGTATGAGCTGAGCGATCGGCTCATCAAAACACACCGTGAATTTGACCTCTCCAATCAAAAAAAGCTGATTTATGATCTGGACGGACGATATCAGCAGGAGCTGAAAAATGCAGAAATTACCCGATTAAACACGGATATTGAGATCCAAGGACTACTTCTAAACAAAAATAGTCGCTTACTGTATTATTCTATTGCCGGGTTGATCCTTGCCCTTGCCGCAATATTTGCCTTTTATTTTGCATTCCGTGTCAAAAATAAATCCAATATTGAACTCGCCAATAAAAACATGCAACTCCAGGAAGCACTCTCAGCAAATAAAATGCTCGTCAAGGAAATTCATCACAGGGTAAAAAACAATTTGCAAGTGGTATCATCTTTGCTCAGTCTCCAAAGTAGATTCGAGAAAAATGACACTGTTGTCAGAGCAATCAATACCGGCAAATATCGGGTTCAGGCGATGTCGCTGCTACATCAAAAATTGTATGCGAATGAAGATCTCAACAGTGTCAGTATTAAAACGTATTTCGAAGATCTGATATCAAGTATTGTAGACGGCTACCCACTCGATGACAAGAAGGTTGGCCTCAGCGTCGAGATTGACGATATTGAACTGGACATCGATTCTGTCGTACCTCTCGGTCTGATATCAAATGAACTTATTACTAATGCATTGAAATATGCGTTTGCAGAGCAGAATAACTGCAGACTCAATTTTAGCATTACAGAAGCGAATAGTAAAATACGGTTAATCGTCAAGGACAATGGAAGCGGTATCAAGTTTACAGAGCTCCCGATGCGATCAAAGTCGATGGGCATGCAACTGATCCGATCGTTCGCAAACAAGCTCAAGGCGAAAGTGGAGATCGACAATTTCAATGGAACAGAATTTAAATTGACATTTGACTGTCAACTTGCAAAAGCGAAAATAAAGAGACTTCCAAATGTCGCCAGCTAAAATCCTTATTGTCGAAGATGAGCCAATGATCGCCTATGATATCGCGCTCAATCTCGAAGCACATGGCTATGAGATCGCTGGTGTATTGCACAGTGCAGAAGAGATTAGATCAACACTAAACAACAAAACAATTGATCTTGTCATGCTCGATATTAATCTCGATGGAGAGATGAGTGGTATTGAAATAGCAAAAATTCTGGATACTGAATACGGGATTCCATTTATCTATCTCACATCTTATTCCGATTCTGAAACACTTGAGCAAGCAGCAAGCACATTCCCTTCAGCATACCTGGTAAAGCCATTTAAGGAAAAAGACCTTGCTCCAGCTGTGCAGATGGCTTTGGCCAAAAAAAGAGACCGCAGTGATCAACGTGCACCGTCAATCAACCGAATTAACAACAATCGTGTGGCAAAAATCACTAACGCCGAATACGCAATAATACTTGAACTCTGGGCAGGTAAAACAAACCAGGAAATTGCGAACGCCGCATTCTTATCGCCCAACACAGTCAAAACACATGTCAAAAATATCTACTCTAAGATTGGTGTGCATAGCAAACCGGAGCTCATTGCTTTCTTGCGCGACATAAACTGAACATTTTCTTAAAAAATTGAATAATTGACAATTGACAATGTCAAATACCGTCGTTCAACTATGGTTGGGATGAGATATTAAGACACGCAATAATAATTATCAAATGTCCATTGTCCATTGTCAATTATAAAAAATACCCCATTCGGGTGATGTCTGGACTAACGCATCATTACATTTTTGTGAAAAGATTAATTATGAAGCTCAGTCCTCACATTACACTTGCGTGCTATCTCGCTTTGCTATCATTCTCTGTCGGATACAGCCAATCTGTTGGGATAAATACCCAGACCCCGGACAGCTCTGCGGCACTTGAGATTAAATCAACCAGCCAGGGACTTCTAATCCCAAGGATGAATACGATGCAACGCACAGGAATTGACGATCCAGCGGAAGGACTGTTGGTTTTTGACTCTCAGGAAGGCACGTTCTGGTACTTTCAGGATAGTAGCTGGGAGGAGTTGAGAGCAGGTGTGTTCAAGAATGAAAATGGAGTAGTCAGAAATACGGGAGATCATGCCTCTGAAGACTTCGTTTTTGGAGCTGCAAACCTGCCGCCCACAGTACAGGCACTAGATACATTGTTCTTCTTCGACAAATCAAGAGGGGCCTTTAGAGTTGGATCTGCGGACTCCGCGTCATGGAAAACCGACTCCCTGGGATGGTCCTCATTTGCAGCTGGGAGAAACACAAAAGCTATTGGGAGATATTCCTCGGCCTTTGGAATCAACACCAAAGCCACAGGTACAGCCTCTAGTGCGTTTGGATCTCAGACGAGTGCGACTGACTTCGCAGCAGTCGCGTTCGGTTCTGGTACCAAGGCCCAAGGTAGTTACTCCGTAGCGTTTGGTCAGAATACTGAGGCAATCGGCTCTAGATCAACGGCCTTGGGCAACTCTAGTCTCGCTAGCGGGTCGAGCTCTTTCGCCGCTGGTAGTGATACTGAGGCAATCGGAATTAATTCTACGGCCATAGGTTTTCGTTCGAAAGCAAATGGAAATTATTCTACGGCCATGGGTTATAGGTCGATAGCAAATGGAAGTCAGTCCGTGGCAATGGGATTTGATAGCGAGGCAAATGGTCTGTACTCATTCGCCACAGGTTTTAGAACGGTGGCGCAAGGCACTGCTTCCGTTTCGATAGGGAGGCAAACAGAAGCAATAGGTAATTATTCCCTCGCGATATCGAGGAACACTGATGCCATAGGCGATTATTCTATCGCAAGTGGGTACTATACTGAGGCCATCGGAGACCGATCTGTTAGTCTTGGTCATTACACAAAGGCGGGATCATATGCCAGCCTTGCTCTTGGCAAGTTTAATGTTGGGTTGGGCAACGATTCAACATGGGTAGCAACAGAACCTGTATTCGAAATCGGCAATGGCACCAGCGATGGTGCCCGCGCCAATGCCCTCACGGTACTCAAAAACGGGAAAACAGGAATTGGAACTCATCTGCCTGACCAACTCCTTGATGTGCGTGGCACATCTCAGATCAAACTCAATTCTTCAATCTCATCGCCACATCTCATTTTGCACGAGGAGTCTACCACAGACTTCGCTCGCCTGAAATTCAATAATAGTAATGCAGAAACGTCCTGGACCATTGCCGGACGACCCAAATCGGACACAACATCATCACAGCTTCATTTTTACCTCGAAGGTGTTGGCAATATTATGTCCGTACACGGTAGTGACCGTGTTGGTATTCGCAAAACCAGCCCGGAATCAGCGCTTCATATCAATGCAAAACCAAATGACAATGGATTGCGTGTTCAACTCAATAATAACACACGTTTTCTTGTGCTCAAAAATGGCGGTATCTCCATGGGAGCAAATAATAATGACGTCACTAACAGTGACGTGTACATCGCAAACCAGCTCTATTTCAGTGGCATAAATAACCTGCCCACACACCGCATCCACTTGCCAAATGACTCTGATGATGCCGATGGCAAAGGACTTGCTTATGAATGGGCCGTGTACTCCGACGGCCGTGTAAAAAAGAATGTAGAACCTCTCGCATACGGATTGGCTGATGTGCTGGCATTAAACCCTGTATCGTACAACCACCATTCCAGCCAATTCAATACTAATGGCCTGCAATTGACAAATGAATTCGAATCCGAAATCGGTTTTATTGCACAAGAAGTCCATCAAGTGATTGCTGAAGCAGTCAACCAACCCACAAATGAAAATGAAGCTCTTTGGAGCATGGATTACGAGCGCCTGGTGCCAGTGTTGGTGAAAGCCATTCAGGAACTTGCCAGCGACAATGATGCCCTACTTGGCCAACTTGAGCGGCAGACCGCAATGAATCGGCGATATGAAATGCGGCTAACTCAAATAGAGTCAATCATGGCTCAGCTAATTGAACAAGGAGACAGTGAGAGTTCAAATACATCTATGAAGTAATCCTAACCGCGGCGTCTGTGACGTCGACATTAGTAGTATTGATGGTAGGGGGCCACACGACCCTGAGCCCACGGTCACGGGTACTGCACTTGTACACAGGTCATTTGTTGGTGGTGCCGGGGTCTCCTCGTGGTAGAACGATTTAGTCGCTGAGCAGAAATCGTCAGGCAACGCAGCAAGCAATTGTTGATTGATCGAGAATATATCTATCACCCTTTTGGGTATTAAGGATGCTGGTTTATCCTGTTTTTCGATCAAGATACACTTGTTGGGAGGCTAACTCTTTCAAACACACACCCCCCCCGGCACTACACGGTGATCCTGATTTTGCACTAAGGCAAAAGGATGAGAATACGCTAATCTTAATTTCAGGCAATTGGAGAAATGTTGGGCAGAGCTTTCGAATCATATACTAAACTGGAAGGAATTGGATGAAAGAATGTATGGGGTGAAGGAGTGAAAAAACGCTTAAGACACTTTTTCAAACAGGCAATCCATCTCGAAACTATTTTCCACGACTTCATGATAGTTACCATTTTCTTCCACGCCATACGTAGTTATCATTGTGATGACTACCTGGCCTTTAATTTTGGTATCTTTTATAAACTCCTCAACTTTATTCTTCAAATTATTTAAACCTTTTTTATCTATTGTAAATTCTTTGTTGTAGAATTTCATTTCGCATAAGTTGACTCTATTGTCATCCCGAGCTATTACGAGATCAACTTGTGCTTTGCCGTTTGTCCAGCTTGAGTTAATCGAATGAATGCCTTCAATCTTTAGAGCCTTTTTTATCTGGGCAACATGTTTTATACAAATAGACTCGAAAACAAACCCAGACCAAATCACATTTGTTGGTTTTGAAAATAATTTACTCCATGTTCCCGCACCTTGATCTTTATAGGGCTCTATAAATTTTATGTGAAACAAAGATAATTCATCAGTTAATCTGTACAATGACTTTCTTTGAACTTTACCATATGGTATATATTTCTGAGCAAATCCAGAATCTATTAATTCATTTAAGGCATTTGAAAAATCGCCATTTGAAGGAAGCTTAGTCACTTTTAGAAGTTCCTCTCTTAAAACTCCTTTTTGTGATGTGGCTAGTCCTCTAGCAATAGTCTCGTGCAATTTTGATTTTCTAAACAAGGATTTGAACACTTCGTTAAACTCGTTAGTTAAATCACCGCCTTTTTCAAAGCATAATCGATCAACGGCCTGAACAGCGCTTTCTCCTTTTCTTGGCATTTTAAGATAATGAGGAATCCCGCCTAGTACCATATAAAGTTGAATGATTGAATAATCATTTAATCTAATACCTCTGCTGTTTAAAAATAATTTTGTTTCATGCAAATTAAATGCTTCGAGTTGTATCTTTTGTGATAATCGATTATGTAACCCTCCTCTATTATTGATGATATTTTTAACCATATAAGCTGCTGCAGAGCCACACACAACTACTACCAAATCTTTCTTGGATGTACAGAATGCATTCCAAAAGTTTTCAAAAATCATTAGGAATTTTGATCTTGCTGTCGCAATCCAGGGAAATTCATCGATGAAGATCACCTTTTTCTTTCCTGCCCTTAAACCATTAATGTACTTTTTTAGCAAACCAAATGCTTCAGTCCAATCCCTTGGTATCGGTGAATCTTTAAATTTTATTGAAGCATCCTTAAGTTGTTCATGAAAATTTCTCAATTGATCTTCCATTGTTCCTCGGTAAAGCCCAACTAATTCAAACACTATTTGTTTTTTATAGACCTCCCTTACTAAGAATGTTTTTCCTACTCTTCTTCTTCCATATACTGCAATTAATTCTGACTCCTTGCTTTTCAAAGACTCCTCTAGTTTTTCTATTTCCTTTTCTCTGCCTATTATCATGTTTTTCTATTTTAGGATGTAGTTTAAACTCATCCATATGTCATGTAAATTAGCACTTATGGAGGATATTCAAATATGCAACATTAAATTAAGGATGAACTGAAACTCATCCATATATCATGCAAATTAACACTTATGGAGGACTTTCAAAAGTGTAGCACTAGCTAATCCATATTGTTTTCACTTCATACCAATCCAGATAAACCTCAATTCTCACAGATTCCATCGTTTCTTCCAAGCCACCATTTGGTGTTGCAGGTACAGCACACTTTGATCGAATGTTTACTTTAAGATTGGTCACCTTTCTATCTAAGCAACACTTTAGGTAGACGCTTTTTTAACCATACAATGAAAATGGTAGCACTGATAATGTCAATGGTTCTTTCAATCCTTATGCCAAAGTTGTATGAGGCCGTAGGAGTGGTTTGCGAGGACTCGGTCACTTTTTCCGATGACTATCTCCCTTCTTCGAGCATGCAAAATGTCGGTGTTTATGTCGGGCCAAATGTTGCAATATCAGGCAACTATGCAATCCTGGGCACGCATCGAGAAGGATTTCAAGACCTGCACGGAGGAAGAGACCAGGGGAAAGCATTTATATATCATAGGGCGGGTGATAATTGGATCCTGCAAGCCACATTGATGGGAAAGGATGTTGTCAAATATGATTTCTTTGGCCGTACTGTTGATATTGATGGCGACCATGCTATTGTTGGTGCCAAAGAGTTAAATAACAAAAACAGCGATGGCTACGCACATGTTTACAAGAGGACCGATACCAAATGGAAGCTCGTTGCAAGACTGAAATCTCCAAAACGAAGATCTAGAAAGAGCTTTGGCGAGCACGTAGTCATTGACGGGGAATATGCAGCAGTATCGGCACCCGGCGATAAGTCCCGGACCGGTAGTGTGTATATCTTCAAACAGGCAGGGGACGATTGGCTCTTTCAATATGAACTTCAACTTGAATCCCAAACCAAACCCAAAAGGTTCGGCTACGCCCTTGCAATTTGTGGAGATTACATCGCTGTGGGGGCTCGCGATGCCAAAGTGCATGTCTATTATAGATCGGGGTCCGAATGGAATAAACAAGCCGTTCT
Source organism: Bacteroidota bacterium (assembly GCA_003648285.1). Taxonomy (GTDB): domain Bacteria; phylum Bacteroidota; class Bacteroidia; order Chitinophagales; family Saprospiraceae; genus B8-G4. Next base: position 3,226 of record QMOR01000036.1, on the reverse strand, counting down.
CAATACTATCGAAGATTGCGACGACTGCTATGCGGTAACGAATATTTCTATTTCAGAAGATCATGTCGTTGCAAGTCGGAAAGAGGGAGGTGCAAACATTTTTAAAAGGACCGGATCCAAATGGCAGCTTCAGACAGTTCTTGATCACGACGATTATCCTGATCTGCACGAGCACATTATGCCAAGTGTTTCAATATTTGAGTCTTATTGTATGGTAACAGGCAAGCGTGGTACCGTATACGTGTATCAAAAGTCGATTACAGGCTGGGAACTGAAAACAAATTTGAAAATTGAAGGTCTTTTTGGAAGGGAAAGCCAGGCAGTTTCGATTTCTGAAGACGTGGCTATAGTGTCAACATATAACGGCCTTTTTAGTCACACCGCAGGACAAACTGCAATTTGCCATCTATCACATGCGGGTTGGGGTGTGTCTACAGTACTTGAACTGCCTGATATTGTGGAATTCGACGGCATTGGTTCAAATGTGTCCATCTCTCCAGAATATGCGGTCATGGGGGTATGCACAGCTGATATTGGTGATAGTGTGAATCAAGGTGTTGCTCATGTTTTCAAACTGTCCAATGGGAAATGGGATCATCATGCCGTCCTTAGAGCTTCAAACGGCACATCGCATGATATGTTTGGCGTTAGCGTAGCCCTTTCGGACGACAATATCGTTGTTGGGGCTCACCAAACATCTGGGGCAGGATCGGCCTATGTTTTTGACCTGAGTAAGACTCGTTTGGAGCAACAAGACTTGTTTGGCAGATCTTGGTGGCGTGGTGAGTATTTCTACGGTTCAAGTGTGGCCATGTCCAACACGACCATTTTTGTTGGAGGCGTTATGATGAATACTGGTCATGGGAACGTGCACGAATCACTTGTTTATAATAAAAAATCAGGTCACTGGACTGAAGTTTCGCCTGTCAGCCCGAATCAAGGTAATTTCGGTACCACACATAGGCAGGGCGGCATGCGTATCTGCATTTCAGAGGATTATTTAATTCTGACCCATAATAATAATGGCAGCTCACTCACGGTGTTTCGCAAACGCGGGACGAATTGGAAACAGCATTCGTTAATCAGACAAAATGAACAACAACAAGGTAATCGCTTCGGTAATAGTATTTCATTGTCGGGAAACACAGCAATAGTTGGAGCGAGAAACCACAATGTTAGGAGTAAGCCAGAACAAGGAATGACATATATTTTCGAAAGGTCTGGAACAAAATGGGATAAGGCGGCCCGGCTCATCGCTTCGGATGGTGACGCCGGTGATTGTTTCGGACAAAGTGTTTCCATTTCCGGTGACTATGCCCTTATTGGTGCCGATTATCACAATACGAATGGAAACCGTAACCAGGGCAAAGCATACATCTTCTATAGATCCGGTAGCGCCTGGTCTCAGCAAGCACTACTTGTGGCTTCTGACGGGCAGGCACTCGACTACTTTGGCAAGAGTGTGTTCATTTCTGGTGATTTCGCCATTATTGGTACAAACAGTGGTAAAGCCTACATTTTTCAGCGGTCCGGGACTGAATGGACGCAACGGGCGGTGCTTTCAGCCGATGGCGCCACGGACTAGCGTGGCCTTCTGTGTGCGATACTGATCACTTTGCCCAATTTTTGTTAGATCGATCGGCCCTTGAGATTCGAGTTATTCCCTATGTAGAACTTGCGATCGCCAGGGCGATCCTATAAGGGTGGCAAAAAATAAGCCGTAAACACGACGTCTACGGCTTATCAAAGCGCCTCCTCTAGGACTCGAACCTAGGACCTACGGATTAACAGTCCGGCGCTCTAACCAGCTGAGCTAAGGAGGCATATTTTATTTTTCCACTTGTCTGCCTCGTCCGACGTAGCCTTTGCGAAGTCGGAAGCTAAAGAGGCATTTTTTCAAATGGAGTGCAAATTTAGAACATTCGCTGAACTTTGCAATGGTTGTTAGTGATTTCATTGCGAGCTTTACGTCATAATCAACTGTAGACAAGATGTTTCTTATAGACAAACCCTACGTTTCGGACTTCTTAATCAAGACCCTAAAAGACAACGATTTTAAAGTCGTAGCCACCAAAGAAGCAAAAGAACTCATTGACGATGACTCCTTAAACTGGATCTCTGAAGAAACTGCAATAGGCATCATCGAAAATGATCCGACCACACCTGTCAATACAAACTCCGAAAACGCAATCGCCTGGATTCTGAAGCATCTCGGCTCTTCCGGTCTCTCAAAGCAAATCCAACTCTTCAAGGACAAAGTCAAATTTCGGGAGCTCATGAGCGATGTGTTCCCCGATTATTTCTACACAACAGTGGCATTGGACGATATTCAGGAATTAAACCTTGATGGCATCGATTTCCCTTTTGTGATAAAGCCCTCATTGGGCTTCTTTAGCGTAGGTGTGCATATCGTAAGAAATATGGCGGAATGGGATGCGGCAAAGAAAGAATTGAATGCTGATGCCTTGCAAAGTGCATACCCGAAGGAAGTGCTTGATACGACAATATTTATTATCGAGGAATATATCGAAGGAGAGGAATACGCCGTGGATTGCTACTTTGACAAAGACGGCCATGTCGTGATTTTTAATATTCTCCATCACATATTTTCATCGGGAACAGATATCAGTGATCGCGTGTATTCGACTTCAAAAGATATTATTCAAACATATAAAAATGATATTGAGAAATTCTTAAAGTCGATGGGTGAGAAGGCGGAGCTAAAGAGTTTTGCAGCACATGTCGAAATAAGAATTGATGCCCAAGGCCGCATTCGCCCAATCGAGGTAAACCCCGCCAGATTCGGAGGTTGGTGTACGACTGGCGATTTGACATGGTATGCGTATGGGATCAATTCTTATACGTATTTCATAAATCAGCAAAAACCGGATTGGGCTGAAATATTTAAAAGTAAAGACAATAAAATATATAGCATCGTTGTCTTGAATAATAACTCCGGCATACCAGCATCAGAAATCACACACTTTGATTACGAACTCCTCGCACAAGACTTTGAAAACGCTTTAGTGATCAGAAAGCTGGACATCAATAAGACCCCGGTTTTTGGCTTCGTGTTTACCGAGACAAGCCCAGACAATGAACAGGAATTAAATCATATCCTTGTATCCGATTTGAAGAAATATATAGGAGTCAAATGATCCCGAATTAATGACTTCCTTCTTGTTTGTCAACACGCACATCTACTATAGTATGTATCAATGTGGTA
>QMOR01000035.1 GCA_003648285.1 Bacteroidota bacterium | reverse complement strand
GATTGTTATCAATAAAGGTGGCGCTCACCTCGTACTCACTGACGAGAGCTCCTTGCTCCTCATCAACAAACTCTACTGTGTATGTATATGACGCAGAACTCAAATTTGCAAGGTCCAGTTCCCGTGGAGTCTCCTCCAACAGTCGGACGTATGATCCTTTGATTGCTTTGTCAAACGTAATGATCGGGCTGAGCGAGTCATCGGCACAAGATGACAACATCAGTAAGACAACCGCCAATCCCGAAACTATATTTAGTTTATTCATAATTTCTCTAATTTTCAATTAACGAAGTACTGCAGATCCATCATCCCAGAAAATCAACTTGCTCAAGTCTTTTTGCTCGACACTTGAGTTAAGGTTGACATTGTCAGAGGCATACAATATTGAGCGAGGGAAATCACCGATCGAAAGATCGATACCCGGCTGAATATTCAGAGGCATACCAGTTCTGCGATAGAAGTTATACACCTCATAAGCGTTACCTGCACATGCGATATAGAATTCCTTCATGACAACATCAAGTTTGTCATTGTCAGATCCAGCAGCATCATAACGGTTTAAAACGGCTGCAATGTAAGCATCCACATCCTCATCTGAAGGAATAAACAGATTTGCCTCCAGAGGATTTCCGTCTACGTCCGTTGCATATACGTAATTTAACTCCGCAGGAGGAATTCTACCTTCAAAGCTGCGTACTTTGTCTATTGAACCACGGACGCCTTCTTCCAACATCGCTTTGGCATCTTCGCCAGTACCTGCTGTCAAAGCAGCTTCGGCGCGGTAGAAAGAAACCATGTAAGAAGTCACTAAAGGAGCAATTCCTTCTCCCAAAGCACCATCAACACCCTGATTCTGGACGCCACTAAATGACTGGTTATCCCATTTTCCACCACCTGGAAACAATCCATACACTGTACGAATTGGTCCATCAGGAGGAATACCTGCACCATTACCATGATCGCGACCATAGTACTCATCTGACGCTACACAGTATGGCATGTTTGGATCAACATCCAGATACCATTGTGGTGTCTGCTCAGGATCTGGCAAATCTGAATGGATGCAAGAATAGGCATTTACAACCTGAGTTCTTGTTTCCCTCACCTGCCGGTAAAAATAATGCCGGATACGAGGATCTTCGATAGTATCCTTCTCGCAACACATCAACCACATGAAGTAGTTACCCATATACGTTCCATCATCAGACTCATAATGGTTTGGGTAAAATGGATGACGTGAATCAGGATCATCACGTTCTGTACTTGCAGCAAACTGGAAGTCTTCTGATGGATCATCAATAAAGTCGCCAGCATCGATAATTGCCTTCATCTTGGCGGCACCACCAATAAGCCTGGTAGTAGCTCCAATACGCAATTGCAATGTCTTGGCGCAAGTAACCCATTTGGTCACATCACCTCCGTAAAACAAATCATTAGTTGGAGAAGATGCAGTCGTATTTTCCAAAGCTGTAATTGCCGCAGTCAATAACTCATCTGCAACTGTATACACTTCCTGCCCAAGGTCTACAGTAGGGCTGATCACATTTGTTCCCTGAAGAGCATCTCTCCATGGAATATCACCAAAGAAGTCAACGAGTCCCATCATGATATACGCCTGCAAGATGTTAGCTGTGTGCGCATATACTTCCAATGACGGATTTTCGGCATATGCAGCATTCAACGCCTGTACATCTGGAAACATCTGTGCGTATGCACTATTCCAGGCACCATTTCCAGTTGTAGCTGGCAATGCCTCAGTATAAGTAAAAGCAGCTGTAGTGGTGTAGCGTACAAGGCCATCGGAAATAAAGTGGAAGCTCTGCCACGTATCAATTGCAGCCAATTGTACACTATTGTACACAAAATCAGGTCCTGCCTGATCTAGTGTCACTTCATTCGGGTTGTCCTGAAGATCCAGTTCAAACAGATCTCCACAACTTGCACTCAATACGAGTACCAGTGCAACTACCCAGAGTTTATTTAATATTCTCATTTTTATTTCTGTTTAAGCTGAATTAAAATGTGAGATTCAATGTCACACCGTACTTCTTAGCTGTAGGTCCGGTGATGTAATCAAATCCTCTACCGTTTCCAACACCCAAACTCAAAACATCCGGATCGTAATTCACGTGTTCCGGGAAGTTCGGTGCATTATACCACATGTTTTCACCTGCGATGATGATTGACGCTCTTCCTATTCCGGAATTCTCCAACCATTTTGCAGGAAGCTGCCATGACAACGATACTTCTCTCATTCTTATGACAGTTGCATCGAAAATTGTTCCTTCATCTGCGAAGAAATACGCACGGAAGAAATAATCACCGATATATCCCTGATAGTCATTTTCAGTCACCTCATCGACAGCTGAAACACCAGGAAGGATCAATGGTAAGAAACGGTCAACATTTGTATCCTCGGTCAATCCCCTTGCAAGCATTGTTGCTGTTGATACAGAATAGATGTCTCCACCATCCGTATATGAGAACTGCCATCCGAGGCTAAATCCCTTGTATGTCAGGTTATTGATCCAGTTTGCGTTGTAGTTAGGATTAGGATTACCGATTACAGCAATCTCTCCACCCGGTACATAGTTACCATCAGCACCAACCAAAAGGCGACCTTCATCATTTCTTTCAAAAGGAAGTCCTTGAATCACGGCATAAGGCTCACCAGGAATCGCAAAGTTTCCAAGGTTACTATAACCATCAACCAATACCTGATCTACACCTTCTCTAATGCTCTCAACAATATTTCTGTTGCGCGTGTAATTCAGTGTCATGTCCCAGGTAAATTCACCTTTGATAGGTACAAGGTTCAGTCCTATTTCAACACCCGAATTGCTAATCTCGGCAGCATTCACAGTAGTGTTTGTGAAACCAGTTGCCGGATCGAGCTCTAGGTCGATGATAAGATCTTTTGACTGCTTGTCATACCAGGAGAAATCCAGTCCAATACGATTTTGTAAAAACTTAGCCTCGATACCAATCTCCAATTCTGTATGCTTTTCAGCTGTCAGGTTTGGATTTCCTAAACGATTGGAGATCGAATTGGTATTGATAACCGAACCGCTTGGTGCCTGAAATGCCTTTGTCTGTGTATTAAGCGTATTACGCGTCTGATAAGGATTAGGATAACCAGCTGATGTTCCATATCCTACACGCAGCTTCAAGAAATTCACTGTAGTACTTCCCTGTAATGATTGAATGGCATCTGTCAAAACAAATGACACACTGGCACTAGGGTAGAATACTGAACGATTTTCTTTCTCCAGAGTTGAAGTCCAGTCATTACGCCCCTGCAAGTTCAGGTATAAGAAATTACGGAACCCGATAGTAGCTGTAGCATAGGCACCAATTGTATTTTCTGTAGTCGTCTGACTGAATGCATTTGTAGTCTGGAAGTTTTGATGATTCAAAAGTCCAAAAACAAATTGATTTGTACTACGCGTACCAGTCAGATCACTCTGGTCCTTACGGAAGTTTGTTCCAACGACACCATCGATGCTGAAGTTTTCACTCAATTGGAAATCATACTGCAAGTTGATGATGTGATCGGTAATACTTGTTCTCCATCCCAAAGTGCTGAATTCTCCATCAGGAACTTGTGATCCCCCACGGTTTACAGATCTGTTGGAAGATTGTGTGTACTCATCAAGACCTACGCGGTAAACGAGCATACCCCAATCACCAATTTCGTAATTCAGGTTAAATGAACCGAAATATCTGTTTACAACCTCACTATCCCAAGCATTGTTAAGTGTCCAACGTGGGTTCTGAATTGCAGAACCTCTTCTGTAGTAAACCATTGAACCATCTACAGGGCTTTCGTAAGGCAGACCGTTGAGATCAATACTACGAGGTGTGTAGATCAGGTTTGCAAACAAAGACGCCCCGGCAGGGTTACTACCGAATCCGATTGATGCAGGAGGTGAGATTCTGTCTGTAGTTACGTAGTTAAACGTACCTCTCGCGGTCAGACCATTCGCCAACGTTGCAAATGCACCAAGTCCAAAATTGTGTCTTTTGTATTGGTTGGCACTTGAGCCATCAGCACGTTCCGGGAGAAATCCATTATCATTAAGATAACTGTACGTCGCACTAAACCCACCTCCATTGAAATTTTTATTGATGGCAATAGAAGTGTTTGATGTAAATCCTTTCTCGAAGAAATTCTCAGCAGCCTCATATGACTTATAATCATATCTCTCGCCGATATATTCTGGAAAATCATCATTGTACTGTGGTTGATCATAAGGGTGTCCAACCTGGCCATTCTCATCGATACCGTTACTTCCACGGATATCGAAAGAAGGACCCCAGTTACTGAAAAACCAACCGAAGTTTCCTGAGAATCCACCACCAAATTGATTTTGGTAGTTCGGCAAGTTAGCCACCTCTGTCTGTGCCAGAGTTTGGCTCACTGATACTTCGAAGCCTTTGTTGGCATCACCGCTATCATCAATGCCACCACCTTTAGTGGTAATGAGGATAACACCGTTACGTCCGGCTTCACCATAGAGTACCGTTGCACTCAATCCTTTCAGGATACTGATTTCCTTAATGTTGTTAGGATCAATGTCCAGAAAACGACTTGATGCTGTGGCTCCTCCGTTAATAAAGTTATTGGAGGTGTTCGTTTGCGAGTTAAACGGCACACCGTCAACTACAAACAACGGTTGGTTTGTGCCGGTAATGGACGAATAACCACGAATGATTACGTTCGTTCCTGAACCCGCAATACCACTCGTTTGCGTGATATCGACTCCTGTCGCCTTACCCCTGAGGATTCTGGCTACATCCGCCTCTTGCCTTCCTGCAAGCTGTGAACTACCAATTGTCGAAACCCCATATCCAAGGGCTTTCTTTTCGCGTCTGATACCGAGACCGGTAACAACCACCTCGCCGAGCTCGACCCCTTCTGACAACGTAATGTCCATTACGTTAGAAGACCCAACCTCTAATTCCAGTGTGGTATATCCTGTGTAGGATATTACCAAAAATGCGCCGTCTTCAGGAACATCCAAGCTATAGTTACCGTCGAAATCTGTAACGGTACCTACAGTTGAACCCTTCACAACAACGTTTGCACCGATCAACGGCTCGCCAAGATCATCGACGATTTGACCGGTAACAGTTCTTTGCGCGAGAGCAAGGCTCACGGTACAAAAAACCATTAACAACAACAGTGAGAGTTTTTTCATACTAATCTGTCTTTTGATTTAGTAATAACAAATAATTCAAATCTGGTCTGATTACCGTACCATCACTGGTTTAGAACGAATCTTCACCTTTGAGTAGCTTGGCAATCGCGGCTAAAATAGAACTTTTCGCAATACACTCGATGCCAATTTTTAGATTTTCTTAACAAGAAGTCTTAACAAAAAGTTAGCGCGCGACATTTTCATAACGCTGCTAAAGCATTTTCGATGCCAGCGACACAAAAAAAATATTTGACGCGTTTACCGATTATCTGCACGAATTGGTCGATGAAAAATCTGATACACCCGACAAAAGCATTGGCATCAGTACACTTGCCTCACATTGAAGGCGATTATCGAAGCAATCGCAGATACATATCGATGACATTCTCTATCCCAAAGTATAGCGCATCACAAATGATTGCATGCCCAATCGACACCTCCATCAGCCCGGGAACATTTTCTGCATAATATTTCAGATTGTCCAAATTCAGATCGTGACCTGCATTGACACCAAGTCCAGCCTTTACTGCCCGCTTGGCAGTCTCGACATGTGGAGCGATCGCACTCTCCCTATTTTGAAAATAATCTTTCGCGTACCGTCCGGTATAGAGTTCAATCCGGTCTGCACCAGTCTCCATCGCATGATCTACCAATTCAGGCTCCGGATCCAAAAACAGAGAAACCCGGATGCCTGCTTCGTGCAACGTGCTGACAACATCCTTGAGGAATTCCTTTTGTACAAGAGTATCCCAGCCCGTATCTGACGTAAGCACATCAGGAGGATCGGGAACAAGTGTACATTGGTCGGGCTTCACCTGAAGTACCATCTTCAGGAATCGCTCTCCCGGATATCCCTCTATATTAAATTCTGTGCGCACGATATCTTTAAGAGCATAGGCATCGCTGTATCGAATATGTCGTTCATCGGGTCGTGGATGGACAGTAATGCCTTGTGCCCCAAAGCTTTCACAGTCGCGGGAAAATTGGCTCAAATCTGGCAGATTCCCTCCCCTGCTGTTTCGAATAAGAGCAACCTTGTTGATATTCACACTTAAGCGCGTCATGGTATTCAGTTTAAGATGCATATTTCGAGATAAAATTAGTTTCTTGCAACTCTCTATTGCATGCGAAGTCCTCTTTATAAGTTATTTGTCTTTACCGCACTCTTCATCACGGGAACGCTGATGGCCGGATTAATGCTTGGCGTCATTGCTTTGGCAAAAGGATATGGGCTCGCGGAATTCACTGAAATGATGGGTGAAGGTGCACTGTCGCTACCTGCCGACATCGTTCGGGCGTCACTTTGGGTTCAGACTTTGACCACTTTTGTCCTGCCTGCGATCATCTTTGGGCTCTTGTTTTATTATCGCAGTTTTTTTATCTATTTCCAGTTGACGAAGTTGCCCACCCTGAGTGTATTGGGTCTGTCTGCAGTGATACTCATTGCCGGATACCCGCTGGTCCAATTGTCATATGAAGTAAATCAGCTTCTTCCTGTCTCGGATTGGATGCGTGACATGGAACAGGATGCAGCAGCAATGCTGGGCGAAATTCTGAATATGAATTCTCCAGCAGAATATATTGCGACTCTTTTGATGGTGGCGGTACTACCTGCAATTGGGGAAGAACTCGTTTTTCGTGGTATTTTTCAAAAGCAATTTGCTGAATGGACGAAGAGTCCTTTGCTCAGTATTTGGATTGCGGCTTTCGTATTTAGTGCGATTCATTTGCAATTTGAAGGTTTTTTGCCCCGGCTTGTCCTCGGAGGTATACTCGGTCATCTTTACTATTGGACAAAAACGCTGTGGGTGCCCATTATCATCCACTTCATCAACAATGGCGTACAGGTAAGTGCTCTGTACTTTTCAGAAATTGACTTAAGCCAGATCGATGAGTCTTCATCAGAGAAGATTGAATGGTGGGTCGTATTATTATCGACGGCTATTTTATTTATTGCAAGCCATTTACTTATTAAAATGACCAACAAAAGTGAATAACGAGCTGCGTAAGAGAAGTATCACTGGTATCGCCATTTGTGCTACCATTATTGGAGTGACGATGGCCGGCCAACTGCCTACTCAGATCTTTGTTGTATTCATCTGTGCTTTGTGCAGCTATGAATTGATCTCCATAAGTCTGCCTGAGACTGGAAATTTGTCCAAAATTACGTTTGTCGCTTTCACGAGCTTACCGTTGGCATGGATCATTGCTCAAACCCAGCAGGCCGAATCTCTGGCTAACATTTTCCCGGAGCTGTTTAATATGTGGGCCCTGCCCTTGTTGCTGGCATTGTATGTATTCGTCATTATAGCAGCTGGTGCTTCTGATCCATATCGCCACATGAGCTCAATGGCGCTTGCGATACTTCTTTTTTCAGCCGGTGGCATATTTGCGATAGATATTATCAAGATATCTCCGGTCATTATTCTGGGCGTCTTCATTTTGCTTTGGTCAAATGATGTATTCGCCTATCTCATCGGGTCTCGGTTTGGCAAAACAAAGCTGGCGCCGACTATTAGTCCGGGAAAGACATGGGAGGGGTTTGTAGGAGGTGGCATCATGAGTATCGGCACAGCGCTTCTCCTGTCCCTGTGGATCACAGAATTGAGACTGATTGACTGGATCATTCTTTCTGTGATCGTCGTCTTTTTTGGCACGATGGGTGATTTACTGCAGTCGGCTGTCAAAAGACACTACCAGGTCAAAGATTCGGGAACCTTGTTGCCCGGCCATGGAGGATTTTGGGACCGGTTTGATTCATTTATTGGCTGCGTACCATTCATTTCTGTATATCTCGTGCAGACAGTCGCGTGATATTGTGCTAGGACGATTACTTTTGCACCTGTAACAACCGAATATTCTATGCGTATTCATCGTGAAGGTCGCGCTTCGCTTCTCATTCTTGGAATACCTTTATTCATATGCCTTGGCCTGGCAATCACTTCTGGTGCTGTGCTGTGGATAGCATTGAGTATCTGGTTTGGCGGCTTCTTTGTCTTTGTTTTGCAATTTTTCCGTAATCCTGACCGTACGATAGCACATCCGGATGAGAATGCTATGTTTTCACCGGCCGATGGAAAGGTGGTGGCCATAGAAGAAGTGACCGACCCTGAAATACTTACGGACAAGCGCATTCAGGTTTCGATTTTTATGTCTCCTACGGATGTGCATGCCAATCGTGTCCCGATATCAGGAATGATCAAGTATTTTAAATACCATACCGGCAAGTACCTGGTTGCGTGGCATCCGAAGTCGTCAACTGAAAACGAGCGCACAACATTCGTACTGTCAACAAAGCATGGTGATATCCTCATTCGACAAATAGCAGGTGCGGTGGCACGACGTATCATGAGCTATCCGAAAGTCGGTGTATCAGTACAGCAAGGAGACGAACTGGGGTTTATAAAGTTTGGTTCGCGGTGTGATATTTTTTTTCCGATACATGCGCACATTAGCGTTAAAATCGGTGATCACGTCAAGGGCAATATTGATATTATCGCGCGTTTCGACGATTGAGCACGTGTCTTTGATTCCGATTGAAGTTATATGTTCTTCCGAAGAAATTAAATCCGAATCACCTTTCGAATATATTGAATCTGAATCAACTGCCGGACTTCTGAGACTCCGGCTTCATTTGCGGAAAGAACAACACTTCCTGAATTGAAGGTTGATTCGTTAAAATCATAACAAGTCGATCCATTCCAATACCCAACCCCGCAGTCGGTGGCATTCCGTACTCAAGGGCGCGCAGAAAATCTTCATCGAGCATCATCGCTTCTTCATCTCCACGCTTTCCAAGCTCCAGTTGCTCTTCAAATCTTTGCCTTTGATCCAATGGATCATTGAGCTCAGAAAAGGCGTTTGCGATTTCAGTCCGATTGCAAAAAGCCTCAAAACGCTCCACGAGGCCGTCCTTTGATCTGTGCTTTTTAGCCAGCGGTGACATTGATAACGGGTAGTCCGTGATATAAGTTGGCTGTACCAGATGCGGTTCGCATTTTTCACTAAAAATCTCGTCGATGAGCTTGCCGGCACCCATTGACCCATCAACCTCTATGTGCATCTTGTGAGCAACAGCCCGCAGGGCATCTTCATCGAGTCCGCTAATATCTTCACCAGTAAAGTGCTCAATGGCCTCAAACATCGTCCATCGCTTCCACGGTCGCTTAAAGTCTATGACGTCCTCGCCTACTGTCACTTTGGTGGTGCCATGCAAGTCCATTGCTGCCTTTTCTATCATTTCCTCGACGAGTTCCATCATCCATTCATAGTCTTTGTAAGCAACATAAAGCTCTATTTGCGTAAACTCCGGGTTGTGGTTACGATCCATGCCCTCGTTCCGGAAGTCCTTCGAAAACTCGTAGACTCCATCAAAACCACCAACAATCAATCGTTTGAGATAAAGCTCATTCGCAATGCGCAAATAAAGCGTCATATCCAGTGTATTATGATGCGTTTTGAATGGTTTGGCCGCAGCTCCACCATACAATGGCTGCAAGATTGGTGTCTCGACCTCGAGATATCCCTTATCATTCAAGAACTGACGGAAGCTATCATATACTTTCGAGCGCATCTCAAACACTTTGCGCACATCCGGATTTACGACAAGGTCCACGTATCTCTGACGGTATCGCATTTCCGGATCTGTAAACGCATCATGGATCTCACCCTCGGCGTCTACCTTGACAACCGGCAGAGGCCGCACAGATTTACTCAGTACAGTTAGTTCCTTGACACGAATACTGATTTCGCCTGTCTTGGTCGTAAAGACTTCTCCCGTCACTCCGATAAAATCACCGATATCCAGAAGTTTTTTAAAGACATTATTGTATAGTGCCTTATCCTCATCCGGACAGATCTCATCTCTCGAAACATATGCCTGTATCCGTCCTGAAGAGTCCTGAATCTCCGCAAATGACGCCTTGCCCATGACACGTTTCTGCATCAGTCGCCCGGCGATTGAGACCGTTCTTACCAGTGCTTTGTCATCATAAGCCTCCTTGATTTCAGTGGCATATGCTGTGACATCAAATTTTTCAGCTGGAAAGGGATTGAACCCTGCTTCTATGATTTTATCCAGATTTTCCCGTCGTACTATTTCCTGTTCAGATAATGACATGATTCTACCTTATGATTTGAGCATGCAAAAGTCGCATTTTACTTGGGAACTGGCATCATTTTCACGTGTGGCACATCTTAAGGTGTGGCACACCTTAAGGTGTGCCACACTTAGTAGCAATATTTTGGATATATTTTTCTCAAAAATCGAGAATTTTCATTGTTACTTCAAGTCGGAAACCATCGGGATCATTGAAGTAAACGGACTGGAAGTATGTATGATCTTCCTCGGTAAAAGCTACGTTCCTCTCTCCAAGCTTCTTCTTTAAGGCCTCCAACCCTCCACTTTCAACACGAAATGCAAAATGAAAAGACGCCCTGGAATCTTCAGATACAGGTGATCCGTTATCTGAAAAGAGGGCTATCCCGGAATCTCCGGCCAGCATCATTATCGGAAAAGGAGACCATTCTTCGGGTTGAACACGTAAAAGTCCGAGTACTTTTTCATACCATTGAGCAGAAGCGACAGGATCTTTAACCCTTATGGCAACATGATCTAAAAATTCTAATTTCGGCATTTATATAATTTGCCCAAAAATAAGCAGATTTGGAATCTCGTAACAATGATAACGAAGTATTTGTTCAGGTCGTCATACCAGTACCTATTGAGAAGCCATACACATATGCTGTACCCCAAAACCTTCAAGATAGAATTGGAATTGGGCGCCGCGCAGAGGTTCAATTTGGCAGATCAAAACGCTATGCAGCCCTCATTGTCGGAATTGACGAAAATAAACCACCATATAAAACAAAATCAATAATAGATGTCATTGATAACGAGCCCCTCATAAGTGACAAATACTATATCTTCTGGGAGTGGCTTGCGGAGTATTATTGCTGCTCGATAGGAGAAGTAATGAACGCTGCCCTGCCCGCCAATTACAAATTATCGAGCGAGACTATCATCTACAAATTAAACTCATCTCCTCCACCTGACGAGTCCCTGAATGATCATGCATATCTCCTGATGGAAACATTGACTAATCGGGCAGAATTGAATTTAAATCAAGTTCGTGAGCTACTGAATATTAATGCTGTGCTTCCTTTAATTCATGACTTATATCGCCGAGGGTATATTGCGGTACTGGAACAATTGCGCGAAAAATACAAACCCCACATTGAAAAATATATTACGCTCACCACGCATTACCTTAAAGACAGTGACAACATCCATGAAGCCCTCGACAAGACCAAACGTTCGGAGAAACAAACGAGGGCGCTTCTTGCATATCTACAACTTGCACGACAGACCACTCCTGTTCGGTATAAGGACATTCTCATAAAGGCAGATGTAAAAGGAGATGTGATTAAAGCCCTTGAAAAAAAGGAAATATTTATTTTGACAAGCCGGGAAGTGAACAGAATCACCGTGTCTGATGAAGATATTGAGGTAGAAATTAAATTATCAGAAAAGCAGAAGCAGGCATACACAAGCATCATTGAACAATGGAAAACAAAGGATGTCACTTTACTGCACGGAGCTACCGGAAGCGGTAAAACGTGGATTTACAAACGCATCATTCAGGACAATATAAAATCTGGCAAACAGACACTATTTTTATTGCCCGAAATTGGATTAACTGTTCAAATTGTTCAAAGGCTGAAGAGCACTTTTGGCGAACGCGTTGTGGTTGCACATTCGGGATTAAATAATAATGAACGTGCAGACCTTTGGCGTCGCGTGCAGCAAGGTGCGCCGATAGTACTTGGCGTGAGATCGAGTATTTTTCTGCCTTTCGCCGATCTTGCGACTGTCATTGTTGATGAGGAGCATGATGCGTCGTATAAACAAAACGATCCGGCACCGCGATATCAAGGCCGGGATTCTGCAATATACCTGGCGACGTTGTGGAAGGCGAAAGTACTCCTCGGAACTGCAACACCATCTGTTGAGAGCTACTTCAACGCGAAGAAAGGCAAGTACGGACTGGTCAATTTGCGAGAGCGGTTTCAGGCTGCACAATCACCGGTGATACGCTTTGTAGACCTTCGAAAGAAAAGGCTCGCAAAGGACTCGCAGTTTTCCGAGCCGCTTGTTGAAATCATTCAAGAGACTCTCGATCGAAGAGAACAGGTCATTCTCTTTAAGAACAGGCGCGGCTATGCCCCTATTGTGCGCTGTGACATATGTGGGTGGCAGGCGATGTGTGACAATTGTGATGTTGCGCTGACATATCACAAGTACAAGAACAACATGCATTGCCATTTGTGTGGCCTTCAAAAGCAAATACCCCTGCATTGCCCGGCGTGCGCTGCAACCGATATTCGACTGGAAGGATTTGGTACGCAAAAAATTGAAGATGAGATTGCAATTCTATTTCCGACTGCCCGTGTAAAGCGGATGGATTATGACACCACAAGAGGAAAGCACGCCTATCAGAAACTGATTGAGGGTTTTGAAAGGCAGGAAATAGACATTCTTGTTGGCACTCAGATGGTTACAAAGGGACTGGATTTTGATCATGTCGGCCTCGTGGGTGTTATTCATGCTGATCAGCAGCTATATTATCCGCATTTTCGGGCAGTTGAACGCACTTTTCAACTACTCGTGCAGGTCAGTGGCAGAGCCGGTCGCAAGCATGCTGCCGGCAATGTTGTTATTCAAAGCTACAACCCAACGCATCCGGTTTTTGCAGATGTAGCCATGAATGATTATCTCTCATTTTTTGAAATGGAAATTATTCAACGCGAAAACTGGAAGTACCCGCCTTATTATCATCTGATCAAGATCATGCTCAAGCACAAATCCAAAGGAGTTGTGGTAGAAACATCGAATGTGCTAGCCAACAGATTGCGCAACAGGTTGGGCAAGCGTGTGCTCGGACCAGCTGAACCAGGTGTCGCACGTGTGCGCAATCAGTACCTCATGGAGATCGGAATTAAGGTGGAACGAAAAGGTGACATTGCAAGTCGTGTCAAGGATTTGATAAAGATTCTGATATCGGGTATAAAGAAGCAAAAGGGCATGACCACCGTTCGTATCAATGTGGATGTAGACCCCTCCTGACGAGGGCTTATTTTGTATATATTTGCATCCGCTTGAAGAAGCGCTGAACACAGATGTATTGTACCAATATCGGTCTTTATGCATGTTCTAATTTGAAATTTGGGGATATAGCTCAGTTGGCTAGAGTACTTGACTGGCAGTCAAGGGGTCGGGGGTTCGAGTCCCCCTATCTCCACTTGGAGTGGAGGAGTGAAGGAGTTAAGGAGTTGAGGAGTTGAGGAGTGCTTTGCTTGTCGTAGCATTGCGAAGGTAGGGAGGATTTGAGGAGTGAAAACCAATATCTTACAATAGCCATCCGGAATATCATGTTTAATAAAATCAGAGCTGGATTTCGCCTTTTCATCACGATACTCTTTGTTTTTGGCAGAGTGGTGATTTTGATCATTCTGGATAAGCGGGGTAAACTCAGTGATGAAAACCGACTGATCCACCGGAAGATCATTGGTACGGGCTTTGCCAGGCGACTCGGATTTAAAATAACGGTCAAGGGATCGCTACCAAAAAATGAAGCTGTATTGTGTGTGGCAAATCACAGGTCTACCCTGGATCCCATACTTGCTTTTGTTGAAATCGAAGCCTCCCCCGTTTCAAGATCCTGGGTTAAAGATTTCCCTGTGTTTGGGAGAGGGAGCGAACTCACCGGGATCATATTCCTCGACAAGGGAAGTAAGGGTTCGCGTCAACGCGTAAAAGAGAAAATTCTTGAAGAATTGCGCAATGGGAAGAGCATCATGTTATATCCTGAGGGACGAACGAGTCTGGACCCATATACAATTACATTTCAAAAAGGTGCATTTGATCAGGCTGCTTTGGGCGGATTCAGGGTAGTGCCTTATATTTTGGAGTACAGG
>QMOR01000034.1 GCA_003648285.1 Bacteroidota bacterium | reverse complement strand
GATACATTCGAAATCAGGGCGAGGACTGTAGTTGAGGATTCAGTCATCACGTACTCATCGTCTACCGGTTCTCAGATTCTCGAGCACACGTTTGGAAAACTTGACGACCCGCAATTTGGAAGCACATCTTCGGAAGTCGTAACACAAATGTTTCTCAGTGAGTTTGGCTCCGAATTTCTTGAGTTTGATATCGACTCGGTCATCATGACTTTTGTCTATGACTCATTGGGGAGTTATGGCAATCTCGATGAGCCTATCTCTGTGGAGGCGATTAGAAATGGTACGACCATGGAATCGACTGAGAATTACTATTCGAATGACATCTTTACAAAGAATCTTGTCCCGATGGGGAAGAAGCTGGATTTCATTCCGAATTTCGATGATTCTATCAGAGTAGATAGACCGGGAGATACTACGATGCTCGCACCGCATTTACGCATTCGTATGTCTGACAACTTTATAAAAGATCTACAGAGACAAACACCCGGTACGTATGAGATCGATGATAGCTTCTCCATGTGGTTTAAAGGCGTGCATTTAGTGTTGTCAGAAGGAGAAAATACAATGATTGGCATCGACCTCAACCACCCCACGAGCGGGATGACAATCTATTACAGCGCACCGGATAGTTCATTGTTTAAGTCGTATCAGTTCATTTTTACCGGGCGTTTTGGCGTGCATGTGCAGGTGGCAACCTTCAAGCATAATTACAATGGCTCGGTAGTAGATGCGTATCTCGATGATTGGGACAGAGGTGACAGCCTTGTGTTTACACAGTCCTTTTCAGGAGTAAATACCGAATTTGAAGTAATCGGACTGGAAGACTTTGAAGATGTGCTCATCAATCAGGCACTGCTCGAATTTTATGTCGCCGATCTGGCGGATAATGACCTCGACCTCTACCCTGAGACCAAACGCATTCAAACCAGAACAATCAATGATGATGGAAGACTGGTCAATTCACGTGATGTAAATTTTGCTTTTGGAATCCAGGAGCTCAGTTTTTATGGCGGAGATCTGATCACGGATGACGACGGAAATAAACTGTACAGGATGAATGTGACCGCTTCAGTTCAGGATATCGTACAGAAAAGAGCGGGGAATAGAATATTTTTATCGTCTTTGTTAAAACAAAATGACCCCAGACGTGTCATACTGTACGGACCGGGACATCCGGATTTTCCGGCAAGACTGAGAATTATCTATACTGAGACACGTTGACCGACCTAACCCTTAACACAGCCCTATGTGCGGTATTGTAGCTTACCTCGGTGAAAAACAAGCCTATCCCATCTTGATTGAAGGGCTTCAGCGCCTCGAATACAGAGGATATGACAGTGCAGGAGTCACCCTTGTCAATGGCAAATTGGTGACGATCAAGAAAAAAGGAAAAGTCAGGGAATTGGCTGAGGAAGCTAAAAAATTTGATACATCTTCTACAATTGGAATCGGGCATACACGCTGGGCAACTCATGGCGAGCCAAATGATGCCAATGCGCATCCTCAACTTTCTGCATCGGGGAAGATAGCTCTGGTACATAATGGGATCATAGAAAATCACACGATCCTGAAAGCACTCCTGGAAAAGCACGGACACAAATTTACAAGTGATACCGATACAGAAATATTGGCGCACCTGATCGAAGTATACAAAGACCTGGATGATCTGAGCCTCGAAGACGCAGTCATGAAGGCAATGAACAAGATCGTCGGAGCTTATGCGATCGCAGTAATCGACGTCGATGATCCGGATAAAATAGTCGCAGCCCGAAAGCAAAGCCCACTCGTCGTGGGTATTGGTGAAAATGAATTTCTTTTGGCTTCAGATGCTTCACCGATCGTGAGCTATACTAAAAAGGTAGTCTACCTCAACGACGATGAGATCGTCACAGTCACACGCGATGGTGGCATGGTCATCAAGACCGTGAGCAATCAATTGATTGACCCAACAGTAGAAGAGCTGGATCTCGATATCGAGGAGTTGGAAAAAGGTGGCTATGAGCACTTCATGCACAAGGAGATTCACCAACAAGTGGATACGGTCTCCGATTGTATGCGCGGAAGGCTGAATGCGAATGAAGGTTGGGTCCATGTAGGTGGTCTTCGTGAATACAATAATAAAATAGCACACGCCCCACGCATCATCATTGCCGGGTGTGGTACAAGCTGGCATTCAGGCCTGATTGGCGAATACCTGATCGAAGAGTTGGCACGGATACCGGTGGAGGTCGAGTACGCCTCTGAGCTCCGATATCGCAATCCAATCATCAACGAATCGGATGTTGTTATCGCAATTTCTCAATCAGGAGAGACCATTGACACACTTGCTGCCTTACAGCATGTAAAGGAAAAAGGGGCCTTGATCTACGGTATTGTCAATGTTGTCGGGTCATCTATCGCGCGATTTACAGATGCGGGATCGTATATCCACGCAGGGCCTGAGATCGGAGTGGCGTCAACCAAAGCATTTACCGGGCAGGTGACACTGCTTGCAATGATGGCACTTCATCTGGGACATGAAAATGGTGCACTTAGCGAGTCCGAATATCGCCACCTCGTAAGCGAACTGGCCCAGATACCTGAAAAAATAGGTCGTGTGCTGGAGTTGGAAGAACAGATAAAATATATCGCGGCCGAGATGAAAGATGCAAACAACGCATTGTATCTTGGACGAGGCGTGAATTTTCCCGTGGCACTCGAAGGTGCGCTGAAACTCAAGGAAATATCATACATTCACGCTGAAGGATATCCCGCTGCTGAAATGAAGCACGGACCGATCGCACTGATCGATGAAAATATGCCGGTCGTTTTTATTGCGACCAATCAAAGTGCAAACGAAAAGATTTTAAGTAATATCCAGGAGGTCAAAGCAAGAAAGGGAAGAGTAATTGCAATAGTGGATGAAAACGACAAAGAAATTTCTGCATTGTCGGATTTCACAATTAAGATTCCCGCAACAGCGGAACCGTTTACGCCACTGCTATCTTCGATTCCGTTACAATTGCTTTCATATCACATCGCTGTCATGCGCGGATGTGATGTGGATATGCCAAGAAACCTGGCCAAATCAGTCACAGTAGAATAAATGGAACAATCACAAAAATTAGCAGCCCGAGAACGAATGGAGTACAATTCGAGCCGGAGCAAACTCATTATTTCGGAATATGGTCGCCATGTCCAGAAAATGATCGCACATGCCAGGACTATTGAAGATAACGAAGATCGACAGTTCTTTATGGAGGAAGTCGTAGAACTCATGGGGCAAATGCAGCCAGGCATTAAGTCTTCACCTGAGTTCACAAACAAATTATGGAATCATGCTTATATGATTGCCAGCTATGATATCGAGTTGGACGTACCGGAAGGCGTTGTCATTGCAAAAATGACCGAGCGCAAACATCCGCCAAAACTTCCATACCCGTTAAAAAACATGAAGTACCGCCATTATGGTCATAATGTCCAGGTACTTATCGACAAAGCGGGCAAAATGGAAGATTCCGATAAGAAGGAGGTTTTTAGCAATGCCATCGGGTCATACATGAAGCTTGCGTACAAGACGTGGAATCGCGACCATTATGTCAACGATGAAGTGATCAAAGGCGATCTCAGGAAAATGTCGGGTAACGATCTGGATCTGGATGAAAGTGTGCAACTCAACTTTCTGCAAAGTACGACCCCTGCGAAACAACAGTATCCGAAGAAGCGCAGTAACAGCCACCATAAAAATCGTTCTAAAGGTGGACGACAAAAGCGAAGAAGATAACATATTATAAAAATAATTTATACTTTAGGGTTTGATGGAGAGTAAGATACCATCAAGCCCTATTTTTTTATCCGAAAAACAGCACAGCATGTCAGCTGAATCATTTTTGGTAAAAGGCGGATGTCGTTTGAGCGGTAGTATTCAACCGCAAGGAGCGAAAAATGAAGCCTTGCAGATTCTGAGTGCGACCCTATTGACTTCCGAGCCAGTTGTGGTACACAACATCCCACAGATATTGGATGTCAACCGACTGATCGCCTTACTCGACGGACTTGGCGTCGAAATCACAGATCTGGGTGATAATTCGCATCGGTTTCATGCTAAAGAATTAAATACAGACTATCTGGGCAGTGACAAGTATGAGACCGATGCCCGCAAAATAAGAGGATCGGTGATGTTGATCGCACCTTTGCTCGCGAGGACCGGACGGGCTTATCTGCCAAAACCCGGCGGCGACAAGATAGGTCGCCGTCGACTCGATACACACTTTCTTGCTTTTCAGACCCTCGGTGCTGATTTTAGATTCGATGCCGAAGATGGGAAGTACTTCCTCGAAGCCGAGCAATTGCATGGCGGATATATTCATATGGAGGAAATTTCAGTGACAGGTACAGCCAACATTGTGATGGCAGCTGTACTTGCAAACGGGACCACCACGATATACAATGCTGCTTGCGAGCCGTATCTCCAGCAGCTATGTGCAATGCTGATAAGAATGGGGGCAAGTATACAAGGAGTGGGTTCAAATCTCCTGACAATCGAAGGCGTGTCCTCACTGCATGGTACTGAGCATACGATCCTCCCTGACATGATCGAGATTGGATCCTTTATCGGTATGGCCGTGATGACAAAATCAGACTTGCGCATCACGAATTGTCGTGTAGACATGCTCGGTCTGATCCCCCGTACTTTTCAAAAACTCGGAATCGATTTGAACATAGATGGTGATGATATCGTCGTTCCTGCGCAAGAGCACTACGAGATTCAGAGTTTTATTGACGGTTCGATTCTCACTGTGTATGATGCACCGTGGCCTGGCTTCACTCCGGATTTACTCAGCATCATCCTCGTCTCTGCCATTCAGGCAAAGGGCACGGTACTGGTACATCAAAAAATGTTTGAGAGCAGATTATTCTTTGTGGATAAGCTCATCGATATGGGGGCTCAGATCATTCTGTGTGATCCGCATCGTGCCACTGTGATTGGCCTCGACCGACAGGCAAACCTGAGGGGCATCGAAATGTCGTCACCCGATATACGCGCCGGCGTGGCCCTCCTCATTGCCGCAATGTCTGCCGACGGAACAAGCACAATTCACAATATTCATCAAATCGATCGCGGGTATGAGAAGATTGATGAAAGACTCAATGCCCTGGGAGCTTGTATTGAACGCATTGAGTCCTGACCAAACTTTTAGATGATAAGGGCAGGTCGAAAATCAGTCTACAATCGACATGTCACGTGATTCGATTTTATCAGACCACAACAATATCTACATCAGATCGGACACCGCGGGGTATCTATACCTATGTGATTCGCGACGAGACGACAGGTCGGCGACTGCAGTCGGGGCAGGTGATGAAAGGGTAGGGAAGCATATTTGGAGACACTTTACTATTTAATTTATTAAGGAATACGTGGGGTGAAATATTTTGGCACTATTATTGAAGTTGATAAGTTGGAAAATCAATTTCAAATTACCGTGAAACCAATTTATCATAATTCTTCTACGCAGGATTACGAAAGGAGTGAATTATCCCCAACACACTCGGATAAGTCACACACACACACACACACTCTCTCTCTCTCTCTCTCTCTGCAAAATTAGCAGGGCTTTATCGGTATTTCTCAGATTTTTATTACCCCATTTCAATAGATTCATGCCCTTGGTCAGTCGTTGGCCTTTTACACAGGGCTTATTTCCGTCTGGAACAATATTGTTTTTCGCACAGCCATTATTTGGGCCGAATATGGTGCTCGCCATCAGTGGTCTGCTATCGTGTAATACGAGGCCCATTGTTTTTTCGATCAGTATTGATCTCCAAACCGTTGACCCATTTCGGTTCGCATCAGACAAATGAATGCGACCTTTTGAACGCGACGAAAATTCTCTTTCCGTACATATCAATAACTACCCGAATAATTGTAACCAATAAACTTATTCGATATGAAAAATTTATCCTTTATTCTTTTATTTGTGTGGGCAATGTTGCCGACTCAAATGATCATTGGTCAGTTTGCCAATGGCGACTTTGAGTCATCATCGAGTTGTAGTCCTACTGACTGCAACGAAAGTGATATATCCTGTATCGAGGGGTGGTGGGGTTATATTCCAAACTCTCCGAGTGATCCAGACGCATGGTATAGCTATGCATGTCAAAGCAACATCTCTTGTGGAGATTTACGTGGAATACGAATACAAGGGAGAGAAGCGGGGGAATTTCTCGCGGCGACACGAAATCCGTATTTTCTAGACGACCCCGTAAGTACTGTAGTGCTTCAATTCGATTTGTTACCTATTCAATCTGATGGTCCGGATCAGTGGAGAGTCTCCGTATGGGGTAGTGATGTTGCTACGGATGCGAATCTAACTAATTTGCATTTTCTAGGAAGTCAGGATTATAACGGGGCTGCATTGGTTTGTGTCCCAATGGAAGTGCTACTTGAAGAAGGTGTAAATGCGAATGACAAATTGGCGACTACATTCGACTATCTCGTGTTTGGTCTCGATTTTATTCCTCCTGTCCCACCGCTACCACCGGGCAATGAGTTGAGATCCCTCTCAGGAGTGATAGACAACCTTGAAGGATGTCTTGCCTTTAGTTTAGATATTGTCGAGTCGGGATGCGATGACACAGTTTGTGTTCAGTTAAGCTATGATTCACAATGTCTTAGTGTCGGTTGCCCCGATGAGATCGGGTTTGGATGCTTGGTTGCGCTAACACTGCTTGATGGGCAGCTTAATGTATTGTCGACTGCAAGTTGGAATGTCATTTTGTCAAATTTTAATTACGAATTGTGCTTCGATAGTTCCAATCCCAATATTGCCCAAATCGCAGTGCAATTAATATATACTTTGGACGGTCAAACCATAGACGAGACTTATTTGTTGCCATACACATATGGCGGTTGTGGCCAGTATGTTGTGAGTAGCAACGAAAGCTGGAGCTTAGATGAGCATCCTGATTTTTCAAATTATCAAGAAATTAGAGTACAATCGGGCAATAGCCTAACTATCGAATCGGATATGACGGTTGAGTTTTGTGAAGGCGGGAAGCTGGTTATTGAGCAAGGAGCAGAATTGGAGCTTCATGGTACACTGACTTCTGTGATTTGTGACTCGATCTGCTGGCAAGGAGTAATCGTTGACGGTGATGGTACTTCCAGTCAAGACTATATTAATGGCTATACACAAGGATATTTCCAGGGAAAGCCAGGTTCTGTGATTGAAAACGCCATTGTAGGAATTGATCTTCGCGGTGAAAACGGCACAGGTGGTATCGTGAAATGTGAAGAGACTAATTTTCGCAATAATCAAATTGGAGTGAAATTTTCACCATTTACAAACACAGCGTACTTTGGTGGACAGCCCAAAGCTTACAATGCGTCATTCAGAAACTGTGACTTTAAGACAGACATGTCATATCAAGAATGCGCCCCGTTTGTGGCATTTGCATGGATGTGGGGAGTAGATGGCATACCGTTTACAGGATGTCACTTTACACGAGAACATAATGTAGTAAATGCCGACGAAGTGACCGATTTTGGTTATGGGATTCTCTCTATTCGCTCAGGATTCAATTTAGTATCTTCTCCAGAACGCGACTCATATGTCAATGGGCTGGGATATGGTGTACGCGTTGCGCAGTATTCCGCAATAAAACCCTACTATGTCAGAAAAGCTATTTTTGAAGATTGTTATGTAGGACTGGCGGGATCATTTTCATCGTTTGGTACAGTGGTTGAAAACACTTTTCTCATGGGAACAGCACCTGATAATTTCCAAACCAAGCAGTCAGGGATTATATTGACGGGAAATCAGACGGGGTTTGAAGTACAGGAAAATACGTTTATTAGTAACAAGACAAACGCGACAGCGACCTTCGGTATCATTAGCGATGATCTCGGAGATATGAATAATGTGATTCGCAAGAATTATTTCATGGGGGATCTTTTTGCAGGAAATCAGGCCATTCGGAGAAATGGAGTGCAGAATTTTGAATTATCCCGTGGTCTAAGCTACGAATGCAATGAGAACTATTTGACAGAAGCATCGAATCAATACGGCTTCGATTTTTTCATTGGGGAGTATCCATCGACCACCATTCGCAAAAGCCAGAACGCATTTAGTGATCAAGGGAAGTTTATTTCTACGGGAAATTTGTTTTCAAGGAACAATCCTTCGAAAGGTGATTTCAATGCGACCTTTGAGCTGAATTTCGATCTTATAGACTATTTTTATTTCGATGATCAGCCCATACCGGATTTGCAGAAGCCTAAACAGTATAGCGGTATTGACAAGAGAATTGTTGGCACGAGGAACTTTTGCCTTTCGACTTATTGTATGCCACCTTGTTTGATTACAGTAGATTTGCCACTGCGCAAAGCTGATTTTGCATCTCACCGAACTCTACTAAATACTGCCATAGCTAATAATGATAAAGTGGCATCGATTTACCATAAATCTGAAACGGATGGTATTGCAGGATTGATTGCCCAATATTACTTGTACGACACATTGTCATATTCCAATGACAGCCTAAAGCAGTGGTACAGAAATATGGAAGCTATTACCGGGCAACTCTTGGTAAGCGGTCAGTTATTGGCTGAAGGCGATTTTTCGCAAGCGATGAGTACGATTAATAGTATCAGTACGAGTTATGCGATGAGCCAACGCCAGATTGACGGATTAAATGATTTGAAGACGCTGTATAGTGTGTTAAATGCGAGTAAGGCCGATTCGCTTACGACTGGGCAAAGAGCTACAGTGTTGGCAATAGCCATCGATGATGGCAGTCTGGCATCCCCACCGGCAAAAGCAGTACTGATGCTCAATGGATATCACTTTGATCCAGTCTATTACCTTGATGTCAAGCAATCTCGTATAGTCGAGCCAAGTCAGCAAGATCCGCTGAGCAATGAGAATCGACTTCATGTCGCCGTGTATCCAAATCCGGCAACAGAAGAATTGTACATTAGCATGGAGCAGGAAATGATAGGTGATCAACAATATGTATTTGAATTGATCGATATGCAAGGCAAACTTGTCGTGCAGGAACCATTGAACAATGCGCGTCTGAATGTTGATTTGAAATCGAAGTCATTGGTATCAGGGATATATGTTTACCGTATTATGGATGATGAGAAAGTTTTGGACTCAGGAAGAGTTGTAATTAAATAGAAAATATGTTGCGCGCTTTTGCAATGCAGTTATGTATCACTTTGGCCGGGATGTTTGCAGTAGTGCAATCATCCGGCCAGAGTGGTTTTAATCTTGTTTTCAACAATCCGTTGAGCGATTTTTCAGGAATGCGTTTTGCGGATGTTGTCGTATCCAATGATACACTGACAGTAATCGGTACATACGGAGATGATAGCCTACAGGCCACTGGGGTGATTGTTTTGCAAATTGACACTTTTGGACATGTCTTAAGGTATGCAACTATTATTGACTCAACGGGTATTTCTACATTTGTTACAGATCCAAAGTTTCAGGCCTTCAGGTCGTCCAGTGGTGCAGTTATGTTGCCTGTATTTAACTTTTATTTGAATCGAACTTTTATTGCGGAATTCAATTCTACTCTGGAGCTTCTAAGTCTAACTGGATATTCGCATGAAGATATTATTATGGCTGCATTTCAAGTTCTTGAATTGGGTAAGGGTAAGATCGCGTTTGGATGGATACAGCGCAATACTAGCGAAGTCATGCCCTTCGCCTTAGCCGTGGATAAGAATGGCAACGAACTCTGGCGAAGGTACTACGGAGAAAACAACGTGCCACACGAGTTTGGCTCGGCAGTAAAAGTCAGTGACAACGAGTACGTATTGGGCTGTGGGGTATTGGGCAATAGTAACGGGGAGGAGGATGGGATCTGGTCGCAGCCGTGGATATTTGCCATTGACAGTCTAGGAAATATATTATGGGAATGGAAAGGTGAAAAGCAAGGAGGGAATAGCTGGATCGCCTCCAATCTACGCCGGACCTCAGACGGAGGCTGGGTGTATACACCAAGTCAACGATTTCTCGTCGAGGTGTTTCCTACGATTTTTGAGAGTAGGTATGCACCGATGCTGGTCAAAAGAGATAGTAGTATGAACTTTGAGTGGAATTTGGATTATGATCCTGGATTAAGGGACTACGAGACCATCATCACCGATGCCTTCATAGATGACAACAATCAAGTGTATTTAGCAGGTAATGCAGGTGTTTTTTATGGTGCGACTGGTGCACTGGGAGGACGCGTACTAAAAGCATCTATCCTGACTGAGGGATTACCTCTGTGGGAGGTGATTGACACAGGACTATGGAGCGTACGAGGCTCTGGAAACTATCTGACCGGAATCACAGTTGCAAAATCAGGAAGTGTTTTTGCGTGCGGCAGGACGAGGATCGTAAGCGAGCCCCAAGCATGGCTTATCAAAATCACAGCAGACGGCTGCATCGATACATTGTGTACGACGACATCCCTGACCGATCTGATCGAAATGGACAAGCACAAATTCAATATCTATCCAAATCCATCTCAAGGCCGATTTACGATTGAGGCCGATAAGCAAAGTCCGGGAGACTATGTCTTCACGCTCTATGATATATACGGGCGTCTCGTCGAGCAAGAGCGATTCGATTATACTACTACAATATCTGCACCGGGTGGTACGCCGCTAGGGATCTATGCCTATGTGATTCGCGACGAGACGACAGGCCGGCAGCTGCAGTCGGGCAAGGTGGTGATTGAGTAGAGGTCAATCCATACATGATACTGTCCTTTAAACCGCAAAATGCCTGCCTGCCGCAGGCGGGAAAAATCGAAAGCTGAAATGTAAAAAGCTTGTAATCAGTTGTTTATATGTATTCTGGGCCTTTTCGTATTGTTCTTAGCTACTTCGACCTGGATGTCACAAACCCAATCAATTCTCTCAAAGCAACTGTTGCCTCATTTTCGGGCATCTCCGATAGCAAATCGATAGCCTTGTCCCGATAGCGATGCATGGCGTCTTCTGCGTACGCAAGCCCGCCTGCCTCAGCGACTTTGGCGATGACTTCTCCCACGCGCTTTTTGTCGGTATTGTGATTTTTGACGGTTGACATGATGCGACGCTTATCACTGGTAGACACATTTTGCAGAGTATAGATCAGAGGTAGTGTGAGTTTCTTTTCCTTGATGTCGATCGCTCTTGGTTTTCCCGTATCATTTGTACTGTAGTCGAGAAGATCATCCTTAATCTGAAATGCAATGCCAATTGTTTCTCCGATTTGATGCATTTGATTGACAAGAGATGCATCGGTTGTCGTAGATGAGGCTCCCGCAGCACAGGCCGAGGCAATCAGAGATGCTGTTTTTTGACGAATGATTGTAAAGTAAACGTCTTCCGTGATGTCCAGCCGACGTGCCTTCTCCATTTGCATCAGTTCTCCTTCGATGATTTCCTTGACCGCCGTAGAGACAATTTTAAGTAATTTGAATTCGTCATTGTCGATTGCCAGCAGGAGTCCCTTTGACAAGAAAAAATCACCTACAAGTACTGCAATCTTATTTTTCCAAAGCGCATTGACTGAAAAGAAACCTCGTCGTTTCTGTGAGTCGTCGACGACATCATCATGTACGAGGGTAGCAGTGTGAAGAAGCTCAATAAGGGACGCTGCCGTAAATGTCGACTCGCCTATTTCTCCACATATTTTTGCACTGAGAAAGACGAACATCGGACGTACGCGTTTGCCCTTGCGCCTGATGATATAGTACATGATTTTGTCGAGCAGCGGCACATGACTCTTCATCGAGCTGCGAAAGTGCTTCTCAAATTGCTCAAGCTCGAGCTCAATGGGTTTCTTGATATGTCGCATCGCGTCTGCCAAAGCGTCACAAGATATCAACTTCGTTGATCCTTCTACGCCCCTCCGAGGATTTTACGTTTTCAAATTTCGGGTCGATAAATGATCACTCTTCAACTCCCTGACATACCGATACTCAAGAGATACAAGCATGGCCAGACAAAAGAAGAAAAACGTCCCCACCTTGTCGGTCTCGATCATATCGTTTAGCGTCAGGATGAAAAGGATGAAAAACAAGGTGCCAACCGTAGCGGCGAGAAGCTGCCGGGGATAGCCATCCGGAATTCTTGGATATAGCCATTGGGCCTTGAATAGTGCGACAATAATCAACACAAGGAAAATGAGGAGTCCCGGTAATCCCTGATCTGCGGCAGTCATTAAAAAATAGTTGTGCGTCCCTGATTTTTCAGGGTTGTCACTCACATAGGTGACAAAGTGCTCATCTGTATAGGGCCGGTACGAATCGTAAAACGTCCCCGGTCCAAATCCGAGTACCGGTTTTTCTTCGATCATGTAAAAGGCAGAAATCCACCGGTAAACGCGCTCCATGGAAGAGATGTCTTCAAGCTTGTAAGTAGCTTCGATCAGGTTGTCAAATTTGTAGTGGGTGATTGTCTTGTGAAAGTCCGGTGCAAAATCGATATAGCGATTGTTCCTGGACAGAAAAGTTGTCAGTACGATGATTGCCAGTGAGGCAACTATCAATGCGTACTTCAGCGTTCTGGTCTTGATGAGAAGATATCCCCCGAAGGCAATAACAATTCCGATATAAGCCGCACGCGTGTACGCAAAACTGATAGCAATCAAAAAAATCAGGGCGATAATCACGCCGGTGTATTTGCCTTTCCAGGATTTTCTGAAGACCCAGACAAAAGGAAATACCACGCCGAGCATCAACGCAAAGTCAACCTTGTTGCGATAGAATGGATTCATAAATTCGTTGACAGATTCGAAGCTGAACGACTCCGTGCTGTGCCTGGCCCAGATCACCATAACTGTAAGCAGGATGGGAATGATGAGCCACCTGATCCACTGTATCAAGTCTTTTTCAGTTCTGACAATGTAATAGCCCAGAAAGTAAAATACCGCGATATACCAGGTTTTGGCGGCAAGGAATTTGAGTGAGATCATCGGCTCCGTCGAATTCAGGGCTGTCAATGCAATCCAGCCAAAATGTAAGAAAAGAACCAATGTGATCGGGTGGAGGAGCATCTTCATGGACAATTTTGCTCCTTTTGTTGCGAAAAGAAGGATGGCAACGCCTGTCAGCACAACCATGAGACCTTCATCCGGCAGATCGGCACCCACACTGCCAAATTCCATCTCTGTCGAAAACGGAATTGAAGCCCACAAAAGCAGGTATAGCTTCTTGTAGTCAGTCAGCACCAACAATCCCACAACAAGCGCGAATGGCAGGATCAACAACCGCATGTCAGACAATACAATCGCAAAAATCACACTCGCCGCAAACGCGATCACCAAGATTGCCACCAATCCTGTGAATTGCTGCTCAGGTACTAACTTCTTGACATCTGCTAAACTCAAACCTTTCCGGATATTAAAACTCAACTCAAAAATAGATTTTTCCTTGGGAGGAGCGCTCATAGGGACAAACGCTTATCTTCGCGCCATATTAATCCTATGGGTTGATAGCCTCGCCCATCTCATGGAGTAGCATGCTCGAAATTTTTAGAAGAAATAGATTTTTTAACAGCCTTTTGTTGCTGCCATATACCATCCTGGTTAGGGTCTGGCTCATTTTTGACGGCCAGCCACCTGCGTTTAACATGAAGGGGGTATTGACTGACTGGCTATTTAGTGGCCTCAATCCCGATGGTGGACTTGCTCTTCTACTGAGCATCCTTGTCGTCTATTTCCAGGCACTTATGCTCAATCGGTTGATTATCAGAAACCGGATTACGCAGGAACTCACATTGTTTCCCGGCCTGTTTTACATTCTGTTAGTGAGCTTCTTCCCTGAGTATAACGGACTTTCAGCGCCTCTTCTGGCCAATACATTTGTGATACTGGCTCTCGACCGACTCCTTTCGACCCATAAAAGCACGGGCAATGTTTCACGCATATTTACTGCCGGCTTCTGGTTTAGTGTGGCATTCCTGTTTTACTTCGGTTATATCGTCTTGTTTATCTGCGGCATTTTGGGCTTGAGCATGCTCCGCACTATCAAGCCGCGCGAGTTGTTACAATTCCTGATCGGATTTCTGGCGCCAATGTTCATTGTAGGAATGCTGGACTATCTCATGCAATCTGATATCTCGGATTTGACACATCACTTCAAGGACCATATTGGGTTTCTCGATATTGACATTCCGATGGGGTGGCCTCTCTACCTCCAAATGGCCTTATTTGGGGGCTTGGTCATATTGGTCTTGTTCAACTACTCCAGTTTTACGTTGAAGAAGAATATTCACGTACAGAAGAAGATCAACCTCATGTATATGTGGCTCTTTATATTATTCGGAATAGTATTGGTCCAATCCGGTATTTTCTATGAAGAATGGACAATATTGAGCTTGCCTCTGGCATGTTTTATTGCCATGTTTTTTGCCCGATCGCGTCAATGGCTCATTCTGGAGATCATGCATTTCGGGATTCTTCTGT
>QMOR01000033.1 GCA_003648285.1 Bacteroidota bacterium | reverse complement strand
TTTGGCAATCATATGGACGAGGAAAATATTGAGTGGAAAAAGGCCTCGCTATTTTTGGAGGTAGATAAAGTTGAAACAAAGGTGAGATCGGCGACTGCGATTGATCTAAAGGTCACATACACATTACCCGGTGTTTCTACTCTCTATCATAGTCAATATCGCTTCTATGGGAATGGTGTAATTTCGATGATAAACACGCTTGAAGAAACGAAGTATAAAGGCGATATCCCTAGAATTGGGATGTGGATGCAGCTGCCATATGCGTTTAGCGAGATGACATACTTTGGTCGTGGACCGTGGGAGAATTATCAGGATAGAAATACATCAGCGTTTATCGATCTATACACATCAGAGGTAAAGGATCAATATGTCCCTTATATCCGGCCACAGGAGAACGGGTATAAAACGGATGTACGCTGGCTAGCGCTTTCTAATGAATTTGGGGATGGACTCCTTGTAGTTTCAGGGAATATGAAAAATAGCCTTGGAATAAGTGCATTGCATATGGCAAACGAGGATTTTGATGTGACGAGAGGATTGGATTATTCTGGCAAAAGCAAGGCTGAGAAGAAATATCGTATGCGAGGTGAAGAAATAAATAAAAGCAAGCACACGACAGATATATCTGAGCAAGACTTCGTGCAATTGAATATTGATATGGGTCAGAGAGGAGTTGGCGGTGATGACAGCTGGTGGGCCAAGCCACAGGAGGAATATCTGTTAATGGGAAGTAAACGGCACGGGTACAGTTATTGGTTGATACCATACAAACAAGGGAATGCTGAGCTCTATTTTAATCTGTCGAAAAAATATATAAACTCTATTATACTTCATGGGTCTAGATATAATAGTAAAGATTATTATCGTTAATGAAAACTATCATCTTTATTTTACTTTTAAATGCAACCAATTTAGTGGGACAAAAATTTGAAAACCTTGCACTCACCCCTCCCATGGGATGGAATAGCTGGAATCACTTTGAATGTGATCGTGTCAACGAGGAGGTGATCAGGGATATGGCAGATGCGATGGTGTCCAGCGGGATGAAAGACGCCGGATATGAATATATCGTTATTGATGACTGCTGGCAGGTAGGTCGCGATGAGGAGGGAGTGATTATCGTGGATTCTGAGAAATTTCCAAGTGGAATAGCCACACTCGCTGATTATATTCATTCGAGAGGCTTGAAGTTTGGCATCTATTCTGATGCCGGTACACATACTTGCGAAGGCAGACCAGGCAGCAAGGATCACGAGGAACAGGATGCCATTACGTACGCAGCATGGGGTGTCGATTATTTGAAATACGATTGGTGCAATACAGAAGGACAGGACGAGATTGAGTCATACACGAGGATGCGCGATGCGTTGTACAAAGCCGGCCGACCCATCGTATTTAGTATTTGCGAATGGGGATATTCCAAGCCGTGGAAATGGGCTGGCGAAGTAGGGCATCTTTGGCGGACGACTCAGGATATCACCGATCGCTGGGATGGCTCGCGATGGGGCAATCAGCTCGGATGGACTTTTATCCTGGAAAGGCAAGTGGGCCTTGAAAAGTACGCCGGCCCCGGCCATTGGAACGATCCGGACATGCTCGAAGTCGGAAATGCCGGGCTGACTATCAACGAAGCACGCGCACACTTCACGATGTGGTGTATGCTCGCCGCTCCTCTTATCACCGGGAATGATCTGAAGAATATGCCTGACGAGATAAGGGCGATCCTGACACACAGAGAACTGATAGCAATAGATCAGGATCCACTGGGCCGTCAAGGCTTTAAAATCTACGACGAAGGCAATTTTGAGATATGGCAAAAGCCCTTGTCCAATGGTGATTTGGCGATATGTTTATTGAATCTTGAAGTCCGGGACAAGGAGTTTGTGATTCAATGGAGTAAACTGAAAATTAAGGACTTTGATGGTACTTATGCTGTGAAGAATTTGTGGGAAGACAAGGCCGCGGGAGATACTTCCGGCGCTCATACAGTCAAAGTGAGTGGTCGTGATGTTGTGGTGTTTCGACTTGGAAAACGATAATCTCCAGGAGAACTGCAGTCGATTTGCGAGTAGTCGATCTCCGAGTAGCCGACCTCGTCTCAAGTAGGTAAGAATGTCACATTCAGGACAAGACACTCCAGGGTTAGTTATGTGCAAACTGAACTCGAAAAATTCAGTAAATTTGAATTGTGAAAGGCGTTGAAGAGATATTGCGTATGATAAAGCACGAGGTTCAGGTTTCAGAGCCCGAAGCAACTGTCATTCTATATGGTTCTTATGCACGAGGAGATAATAAGCCTGATTCTGATTTAGATTTACTTATCCTTTTAGATAAGGACAAAGTGACCCGTGAGGACGAAGTGAAAATCAAGTATCCGTTATACGATATTGAGATCGAAACAGGGCTGATAATAAGTCCATTTTTGGTCACTAAACATGATTGGATCACACGACACAAGATTACTCCTTTTTATGAAAATGTTGTGAGTGAGGGCATTGTGTTATGAATTCTTCAGATAAAGACAAGCTGGTTGCTCACAGAATTGAGAAGGCAAAATCTACGCTTCACGAAATCAATTTACTAGTCGATAATCAACTTTGGAATACAGCTATTAACAGGCTCTACTACGCTTGCTATTATGCTGTGACAGCGCTTTTGGCACAGAGGGATATAGATGCCCAAACGCACAGAGGAGTGAGACAAATGTTCGGCCTCCATTTTATTAAATCTAAACTGCTGAGTAACGATGTCGGTAGATTTTATTCTGATATTTTCGATAAAAGGCAGTCTGGTGATTATGATGATTTTGTGGAATTCACACGTGATGACGTTGTTTCTCTTATAGCTCCGGCAACTAAATTAATCCAACAGATCGAAAAGCAGATGGCATTGAAGTAGATTCGTTTTTTTGAATTTCTTGTAGGTTGCCATGTTCTTATGTATCGTGTTGGTCAGTACAGATGTTATTTAGAACGACATGATAAATTACTTCATATTTTGAGTGAAAATGAAATACGATTATGATTATATCATTATCGGTAGCGGATTCGGCGGTTCAGTAAGCGCCCTGAGGCTCGCAGAAAAAGGCTATGACGTATTGGTTGTCGAAAAGGGAAAGTGGTATCGCGCAGAGGACTTCGCCCGGACAAACTGGAATCTGAGAAAGTGGTTATGGGTGCCTTTTTTACGCTTCTTTGGTATTATGAAGATGAGCATCTTCAGGCATATTGTCATCGTTTCTGGTACTGGAGTAGGTGGTGGCTCTTTGGTGTATGCAAACACATTGCCCGTTCCGAAATCAGCATTTTATAAGACAGGAAGCTGGAGCGGGCTCGCCAATTGGGAAGATGAATTGAAGCCATTTTATGCAACAGCTTTGAAGATGCTGGGTGCTACCAGGAATCCAAAACTATTTGACGGAGATCTCGCGCTCAAAGAGCTGGCCAGGGAGATTGGGAGAGAGGAGGAATTTATACACCCGGATGTAGCAGTCTTTTTCGGCGAGCAAGGTGTCGAAGTCAAAGATCCCTATTTTAATGGTGATGGTCCGGATCGTGCAGGATGTATATACTGTGGTGGCTGCATGACAGGATGCCGGCACAATGCCAAGAATACGCTGGACAAGAATTACCTCTACTTCGCACAGTCGCATGGGGCAAAAATACTTGCTGAACACGAAGTCTATGATGTAATACCGCTAGATGGAAATGAGGGGGCAACGGGATACCGGGTATCTGTGCGGACCAGCACGAAGCTATTTAAACAATCGAAAAGATTTACGTCAAAAGGCGTGATATTCTCCGGGGGTGTTTTGGGCACAATAAAATTGCTATTGAAGTTGAAACAAAAATCACTACCACGCTTGTCTGATAAATTAGGCGATGATATCCGGACAAATAATGAAACTCTGATCAGTGTGTCTACACTAGATAAGAATAAGGACGTGTCAAAGGGAGTTGCCATTGGGAGTCTGCTGCATACCGATGAGCATAGTCACCTGGAAGTGGTTCGATATGCCGAAGGGTCTGGATTTTGGAAGCTCTTTCATATGCCTTACGCTACGGGAAATAACGTATTTATTCGATTGATGCGGATGATGGGAGTAATTTTGAAATCGCCATTGGCTTATTTCAAAATTTATTTTGCAAATAGTTGGTCGAGGCGCACGGTCGTTTTATTATTCATGCAGACGATTGATAGTACATTAAAATTCAAGAGGAATGTATTTGGTGGCATGAAGTCGGCAGTGAGCAAAGGTGTAAAGCCCACTCCCAACATCCCGGAATCGGTCGCCTTGACAAATAAATATGCCGAAATCATAAATGGTAAGTCCACTTCTTTCGTGTTAGAAACGCTCGCCGGTATTCCGTCGACGGCACATATTCTCGGAGGTGCTGTGATGGGTGAGGATGCCGCTCAAGGAGTGATTAATAAGGACAATAAAGTCTTTGGATATCAGAATATGCTGGTTGTGGATGGCTCCATGATTTCCGCTAATCCCGGTGTAAACCCTGCATTGTCTATTACGGCCATTGCGGAACGGGCGATGGATCGGATTCCTGTCAAGCACACAAACAATTAGGTACTGTGTACCTTCAATTAGGTATTGGCAGAATCTCCGATTCTAGGTTGCTTTGACATTGAATTCAGAAGCATTCTTATGTTACGTCAATTGGTGAGAGGAGGATTACTGGTATGGGTCATTGCAACGGCGGCTTGTCTGAGTATCAATGCCCAATCTGACACAATACAAGGAACTACGGCATTTAATGATGGCATAAACGCCCAAACCGGCACAATACAAGGAAACATTACCCTGATCGATAGCTTCACGGCCTTGTCCGGGGTATCGGTCTATTTGGAAGAAACGGAAATTGGCACGGCTACGAATGGCAATGGGAACTATATCCTTAGTGACATACCTGCAGGAGATTATACGTTGGCAGTATCGAGTATTGGATTCTATACGCTGAATCAAAAGATAAGTATTGGCTCCGGAGATACGGTGAAAGTGGATTTTTCGATGATCGAATCCGTGTCAATGCTCTCTGAAGTGACAGTCATGACAAGTGGCATTACTGGCATAAGGGATATCCCGGGCTCGGTGTATTATATCTCTCCAAAGGAAATTCAGAAATTCAATTATACTGACATTAATCGTACGCTGCGGGCAGTGCCGGGGATCAATATGGTAGAAGAGGATGGATTTGGCTTGCGCCCGAATATCGGATTGAGGGGGACTGGTGTGGAGAGGAGTTCCAAAATCACAGTGATGGAAGACGGTGTGCTGAGCGCACCCGCCCCGTATATTGCTCCTGCCGCTTATTATTTCCCGACGATAGGAAGAATGCAAGGTGTTGAAATCTTGAAGGGGAGTAGCCAGATTAAATATGGGCCTTATACCACAGGTGGAGCGATCAATCTCATTTCGACGCAAATCCCTAATGCGTTTGCAGGTAGAATAAAGCTGTCGGGTGGGAGCTTTGGAGGTGTCAATCTGCATGCACACGTAGGGAATACACACAAGAATGTGGCTTATATGGTGGAGACATTCCAATACGGGTCCAATGGGTTTAAAGAACTGGACGGTGGAGGCAATACGGGATTCAACAAGCAGGATTATCTCGCAAAAGTACGTGTCAATACAAATGAAAGCGCGAATGTATACCAGTCGTTGACTATCAAATTTGGCCATGCAAAAGAGACATCAAATGAAACTTACCTCGGCTTGACGCAAGAGGATTTTGACGATACGCCTTACCGCAGGTATTCTTCTTCACAGGTGGATGAGATGAATACTCAACATATGCAGTATTCGCTGACACATGTCGCGACGTTTTCAAAAGTGTTTAATATTTCCACCACGGCTTACCGAACAGAATTTGCCAGAAACTGGTATAAGCTCGACAAGGTAAAGGACAGCACAGGTACAAAGGTCAATATTGCGAAGGTACTGGAAGATCCGGCAGGATTTAATGATGCCTACGGTATCCTGACCGGAACCACGAGCTTGCTGGATGACGCACTGTTTGTCAAGGCGAACAACAGATCATATTATGCGCAAGGCATTCAGACGGTTCTGGGATGTAATTTCATAACCAGCGAGGTCAGTCATAAAATTGATTTTGGCTTCAGGGTTCACAAAGATCAAATAGACCGTTTTCAGTGGGTCGATGCGTATGCAATGGACGAAGGGGTGATGAAGCTCACCAGTGCAGGAGTACACGGAACTGAAAGCAACCGCATCGAAACGGCAAATGCGATCGCAACATATCTCCAGTACCGATTCAAATATGGAAAGATCTCTGTTAGCCCCGGCCTGCGTTACGAGAGTTTTACCATGATAAGAACGGACTATGGCAAAAGCGATCCTGACAGAACGGGGGTGGATCTGAAGGAGAGAAGTAATCACGAGAATGTCTGGATACCTGGCGTTGGGGTTGATTATCAATTCAATCGGTATCTCAGCACATTTGCGGGGGTACATAAAGGATTCGCACCTCCGGGGACGAAGGAGGGAACCAAGCCTGAAGAGAGCATTAATTACGAATGGGGTGTGCGTTATACTAAAAACACCATGTCTGGACAGGCCGTTGTATTCTTTAATGATTACAGCAATTTGCTCGGCACTGACCTTGCTGCCGGTGGAGGTGGGGGAACGTCTGACCTCTTCAATGCTGGTGAAGTCCGGACAAAGGGTCTGGAATTTCAGCTCGGTTACGATTTCTTGTCACGTCGGGACCAAAGTGTTTTCAGCATTCCAGTCTCGGTGGTTTACACATATACAGATGCGATATTTCAAAACGACTTCGTGAGTGGTTCTGAGGGATGGGGCGTCGTTGATGCCGGCGACCAGTTTCCGTATATGGCAAACCACCAGTTTGCGATCATGCTCGGATTGGAGCACCGTCTATTCAGTATTAATCTGAGCGGACGCTATATGGGTGAAATGCGCACGGAGCCAGGACAGGGCGAGGCCCCTTCAAATCAAAAAACGGATGCCTATTTCGTGATTGATGCCGGTGCCAGTTACTGGCTGCATAAGAACATCTCACTTTTTGCCAATGCGACAAACCTGACTGACCAGGTGTATCTCGTAGCGCGGCGGCCTGCCGGTTTGCGACCCGGGATGCCGGGTGCCTTCTCGGTGGGGCTGAATGCTACGTTCTGATTGGCTGTTAACAAACGCTTCTAAATGCCTACAAACGTATCTAAGCGCTTACTCTTGTTTGTAGGCACTTGTCAACGGCTCTTGCGGGATAAATAACTGATTATGTGTAATTTGTGATATCGGCAGGTGTGCTATGCGTATTGCTGATATAAACAAGTTGAAAGCAATCAAATAAAAACCCTAACTTGCTTGTAGATGAAAGAGAAGAAGGAGCTAACAGCAATCATCGAACGAGAGGGGGATGGCTATGTCGCGCTGTGCCCAGAAGTTGATGTGGCAAGTCAGGGGCTAACAATAGAGGAAGCACGGACTAATCTCATCGAAGCTCTCGAGCTCTTCTTTGAAACTGCCTCGCAGGAAGAGATCAAGCATCGATATCATGATGAGGTGCTTATCACCCGTGTCCAAGTGGCAGTGTAATGCGAGTTTTGTCCGGTAAGGCAGTCTGTCAGATCCTTAAAAGGCATGGGTTTGTGCAGATACGGCAAAGAGGAAGCCATGTTATAATGCAGAAGAAATCCTCAAATTCTACAATTACAGTTCCAGTGCCGAATCACAGTGAACTTAAGATTGGAACCCTCCGCTCAATCATTAGGCAATGTGGAATTGCCAAAGCAGAATTTGATTAGAAAGACTGCTTCCAACACAGGCTAAGACGCCATCCTCGCAGAATTCAGTATTTTGAAATCAGAACCAAATCACGGACGGCGCCTAGCCCAAATCGTTGACACTAATTAAAATGGGATGGAATTTTGATTATAAAGGCGTACAGATTTCTAAATCAGAATTCAATTTAGCATGT
The DNA here is from genome assembly GCA_003648285.1 of Bacteroidota bacterium. Taxonomy (GTDB): domain Bacteria; phylum Bacteroidota; class Bacteroidia; order Chitinophagales; family Saprospiraceae; genus B8-G4. The sequence goes on along the minus strand of QMOR01000033.1, from coordinate 6,602 downwards.
GAAAGAATTGAAAGGCCGGTCAGCTTTCCCTTAACGTAACTGTTTGGATCTGGAATTCTGATTTACATAATACGTTAGTGGAAGTGCCTGGTAACTTCTGCAATAATTCTTGCTTTAATTTCCACCCAACTAATAGGTTTGAGCATTTTAGGCATTGGCTCAATTTCGGCGTCTTCAAAATAGATGAGACTCTTATGGGCGAGAAATTTAGATCCATCCTGATATTTTTTCTCGTAAAAATCAAATATTTGAGCCAATGAGAATTGTTCAAGTATGAAATATAAGTCAATAAAATCCTTCTTGAACCCTCGGCCAGTAATCGCGGCGAGCTGCATTGCTGCTATGTCTTGTATTGACGCTAATTTTTTGTTTTCCTTGAGATACTCTACTCCTTGAAGGTCCTTTAGTAGTTGAAGTGTTGTGGGGTCGATTGTTGAGTAGAAAAGCATCTGAATTTTTCCTTACTGATGTCAAAATATATACTGAAGAAGTTGAGTGTTTTAGGGTCCAATGTTCGCATGAGTAAAATTTCACGCTTAATTAAATCAAGGCCATAATATCCTTTGATTTCAGTCCAATCATCGAGTGACCCTCTTTGAATGACTCTTTGGATAATAAAACGTGTATGTTTATTGGTGTCCAGCGAGTTAAGATCAATATCCCAAAATAGATGGTGCGGCAGATCCATAAAATAATTATATTTATTCAACCCTTATCCATGGGGTCAAGTCGTGAAGGTACAGAAAACGGAGTGAAGTAGCAACTAGCGGTCACGTACTATGTGCCTGGTCAAAGGCTTGGAGGAATCCTGGCCAGGAGTGGAGTATTGAGTATTCACAAAGCACCATTAACAATTTGTAGCTATGCATTCAACCTTATTAAAACTATTTGGTCAAATAGCGACTTTGGATCAGAAAGAAGTGGAGCTTATAGAAGCTAGTTTTAAGCCATTTCACCTGGCAAAAGGTGCTTTCTTTTTGAAAGCAGGCGAAGTGAACAAGCATCTTGGGTTTATTCAGAAAGGTCTTGTAAGGTATTTTGTGTATAAGGATGAAGAGGAGTCTACCTTTGAGTTTACAAGGGAAGGTGACTTTATTGCCGACTACCAAAGCTTCAACAACAATACGGTTTCAGTTCAGAATATTCAGGCTATTGAAGAATGTGAAATGCTCATTATTAATTATCAGGATGTCCAATCGATATTCAATAGTACAAAAAATGGAAATCTCATTGGCCGCCATGTCATTGAGCACCGATTTGGTGTGATCGTTAATCAGTTACTTGCAGTTTACATGCAAAATCATGAGGAGCGTTATAGAAGCTTTATCGCGCAGTACTCGGATTTGGCGCAAAGAATACCGCAGTATTTGATTGCCTCTTATGTGGGTGTTAAACCCCCGTCTCTAAGTCGTATCAGGAGAAGATTTGCTAAAGACGTTTCTTAACCCAGGTTAACGACATTGTAGTAAAATATGGGATAAATTTGGTTATGATAGAATTGATGTTCCAGTAAAATTCATAATCATGAAAAAGTCACGAGATTTTACCAAAGTGATATACGCCTTTTTACTCGGTCTGCTTTTAGTAATGGGGTGCAAACAAATGCCGAGTGATGAAAATTTGGTAACAGATAATCCATTTTTATTGGGAAAATGGACAGGCGAAGGAAAATTCTTTGACGCCGATCTAAACAAGGAAGTGGGACTGGTAAAGATTGAGATTGAAATTGGTGAGCATAATATCATTCAAGGCAAGATCGGAGAGGCCCTGCTTATCAATACGAGTATTGCCGAAGCGAAATATGGTTTTGCAATCAAGGGGGAGTTAGATTCTGAGTTTAAAAAGGGAATTGAACCGAAGAAAAAATTTCTATTAATTCTTTTGGTTTTGCCTGAAGAAGGGAGGTCGGATGTGGCTACAAGTGACGCAAATTTTCACCTGAAAAGCAACTATACTTTCGACTTTACTATGCGAGTAGGTGGTGTAATGCTTAAGAAGTAGCTGTAAATGCCCAATGCTCTGACCACACAAACCCAATGCTCTGACCACACATACCCAACACTCTGACCACAAAAACCGGTGTGTATGGGAGATTTTGGTGTGAAAAGTAAGATTCTTTGACTTTAGCAGGATATCTTAATGGTTCGACAAATCTGAAATCATGCTAAACAGAAAAGAATTTATCCAGCAAGTAATGGCGGTCTCGGCGGGAACGGCTCTCATGGGATTCTCAAGCATTGATCGTAAATGGATAATGGAAATGCCACATTCGAAGCGCCTCGATTTTTTGACCTTTGATCTGCACGCACATCCGGGGCGTTTTTATAGGAAGGGATTGGAGGGCTACACGGGTGATGAGGCTTTGATAAAAACGGTCGGGGAGATGAACACAGCCGGACTTTCCGGGGTCTTCTTCAGCATGGTCGTGGATACCCTGGTCACCAAAAGGACTTCTAAAGGGATTGCTCCGAAGCGCAAGTTTAAGAAGGGGGAGGCATGGGCAGAATACAAACGACAACTGGCACAACTCAGGGAATTGTGCGAAAAGAACGGTATCCGTCAGGCAACGAGACTAAGTGACCTTACGCAGTACAACGAGGATTCAGGAGTGGCGGCGTATTTCGCATGTGAAGGAGGTGATTTTCTGGAGAGTACAGATCAGCTTGATGAGATGTATGCCGATGGTGTCAGATCCATACAGCTAGTGCACTACGCACCAAATCCGTTGGGAGATTTGCAGACAAGCAAGGGTCAACACGATGGCCTTTCGGATACGGGCAAGGCAATGGTACGCAAAATGAATGACCTGGGGATTGTCATCGATGTCGCTCATGCTTCTTATAAGACGGTCCAGGATGTGGCGGATACAACCGAGTCGCCTATCATCCTTTCGCATAGCATCCTGAAACTGGATGAGGACCGACCGATCTCGGCAAGGGCGATCACACCCGCTCATGCAAATTTGGTCGCATCTACGGGTGGGGTCATCGGTGCCTGGCCATCGGGATTCAATACGAACTTTGAAGATTATGTTGATAATATTCTCCGATTGATCGATGTCGTAGGTGTGGAGCGTGTCGGACTAGGTACAGATATGGACAGCAACTACAAGCCGGTTCTCGACAGTTATCTTCAGCTCGAAAAACTGTGCGATGCGCTCAAGGCCAAAGGCCTTTCAGATCAGGAAGTGCATGCGATTGCAGGGGGAAATGCTGAACGTGTGCTGCAGCGGGTGTTTTAGTTTTTAATAATCAAAAATGCAATTACTCATACTCTCCTTAATTGTTCTAAATGGCTATTGTATCCCGGGTCAGGGTATCTCAGTATCACGTCATTCGATTGTTGGGTCCATTCGTAATGGTACTGATTGGAAATCAATAAAGCGTGAAACCAGGAAAGTTAAAAAATTGAATCATAAACTTATCAAAAAAGTTGGGAGTAAAACTGGCAGGAGGTATGTGAGGGTTGAGTATAAAAGCACCAGGAGTGATGTGAAGGAAACTATAAAATACCTTAAGAATATTCAGAGCCCAGATGTTGTCGATTCTTTTTTTATCGAAATTTGTGACACTGTATACAGTCGGTTTCCTTTTAGAATGTCAGGCCGCTTAAATGATAATTTATACAAACGACCGAAGATAGATACCGTGTTTGGTGCCATTCCAATTAGAGGCCTCAAATTTGGCAAAAATGCAACACTGCTATATGTCGATATTGTCATGCAGGATTTTGATTATGCGATACCAAGGCTAATTGCTTACCTCGACTCTGATGCCGCCACAAGGCTGGTAATTGGTAGGTCTACATACGGTGGTACTGACTACTATTTGAGTATTTCTGATGTGGCAATGGAATTGCTTGAAATAATCACATACTGTGACTTCTATGATAACGCCTCTAATGAAGTACTGTTTTCGAATCTTGAAACAGAGAAAAAGGATGCGTTGAAAGCTAAAATCGCGAGTTGGTATTTAGAAAATGAGGACAAGGACCGGTTGGATCAGATTCTAGTGTTTTTAGACAATGCTACCGGTCATTCCTATGAATTTACATGCCGAAATCTTGCCTTTTTGGGTTATGAAGACATCGCGAAGGACAAATTAGTAGAATATTTTAACAAACATTGCCCTCAATATTCGGAAGAAACTGTAAATAAAAGGTTGAGGGAGATTCTTAAGATTGATCGATATTGAATATGTTTGAGATTGATGCTGGAGTTACAGCAGATTCTCCACTCTGGAATTGTTAGGTACAGTCGCAAGAAACTCGTGATGAATAATTTCAACAAAAAAACGGAAATGAAACTTACTTCAATTGATGAGTTAACAGATGAGATAATTGGTAAAAAAGGGACAAAGCAACGTGATCTGTTCGAATACGAATTGGAACAGGACCTTTTGGATCATTTGATTGAAAATGCCACAAAGAAGTAAAATCTGACGCAATCTGAATTGAGTGAGAGATTAGGAGAGGTATGTATCCTCCCACCTAATCCTTCCTCACCACAAGCTGATACACACAAGGAATCACAACCAGATTAAGCAAAGTAGCTGTAAAAAGCCCACCCAAAATCACAATTGCCATCGGGCTTTGAATTTCATTCCCGGCTTCACCGCCTTTCATCGCCAATGGTATCAGAGCTAGCCCAGTCGTAAATGCCGTCATCAGTATCGGATTCAATCTGTCGAGTGCCCCCGTCCTCAGCAGTTCAAGGCCCCGTTTTCCCTCCCTGCGTAAATCTTCATAGCGGGAAACCAGAAGAATGCCATTTCGCGTGGCAATACCAAACAGGCTGATAAAACCAATCGTGGCTGCAATACTAATAATACCGGATGTGAAATACACAATTAAGATACCCCCGATAAGAGCCATAGGCAAATTGATCAATACGATAAATGCAAGCCGTGCATTCTGAAACTCGAAATACAATAACAGGAATATGATGAGAATCGCGAGTATGGCCGTAATCAATAACAATTGTGATGCCTTCTCCTCACTCTCAAATTGACCGCCGTACTCCACTCTGTATCCTTCGGGCATTGCAACGCTATTGTCAATGATTTCCTGAACTTCATTCACCACACTTCTCAAATCTCGCCCCTGCACATTCGCAGCTACTACAATTTTCCTTTGTACATCTTCTCTGCTGATATTATTCGGACTGCTGACCGAAGCAACTGTCGCTAATTGATTTAAATGAGTCTGTCCACCATTGGGCAGACTGATCAATGCACTTTCAATGCTCGATATGCTGCTGCGTGATTCGGGACTAAATCTGACGATGAGGTCAAAGTACTTTTGCCCTTCATAAATCTCACCTGCCTTTTCTCCTGCAAATGCAATATCGACCTGTGTCATCAGGTCATTGACCGTCATCCCATAAGCCGATAACAGTTGGCGGTTGGGAGTGATCCGGAGTTGCGGTACTTCAATCTGCTGGTCCACGGCGACGTCCGCTATACCTTGCACGGAATTAATACTTGTTTCAATGTTTTTACCGATCTCGAATAGCCGTTGCAAATCAGGCCCAAACACCTTTATCGCAATATTGGCGCGCGTTCCCGAAAGCATGTGGTCGATACGGTGGGCAATGGGCTGACCAAGCGTAATATTGGCACCTGGTACCATGCTCAGTTTTGTGCGCACTTCTTCAAAGAAGACCTCCTTGCTCTTGTCTGTAAGCGTAAATGGCACATCAATTTCTGCGGCATTGACACCCTGGGCATGTTCATCCAGTTCTGCCCTGCCCGTCCTTCGGGACACGACATCCACTTCGGGCATCTCCAACAATAGTTCTTCTACTAATTTCCCTGTCTTATTGCTTTCTTCCAATGACATGCCCGGTACGCCGACGGCACTGATCACCATCGAGCCCTCATTAAATTCTGGCAAAAAACTCCGACCCAGTCCTGTGAGTAAAAATAGACTGAAGGCAAATGCACCGATGGTCAGTACGATAATGATTTTGGGAAAGCGCAAGGCAACTGTCAAAGTTCCTGAATAAATCTTCTTCAACCATCTTTCCACTTTCGTTCCGTCAACTCTCCGGGATAACGTTTTTTCATTTTTTAATAAATATGAACACAACACCGGTGTGACTGTAATGGCAACCACAAGTGATGTCAAGACAGACGTGATAAAAGCAATGCCCAATGGCTGAAGAAGCCGGCCTTCCATCCCACTCAAAAAGAAAAGCGGGACAAATGAAACAATGATAATTAGCGTTGCAATAATAATCGAACTCCTGATTTCAACCGACGCCTCACGCACTACAGTTAGAACGGGCAATCGCTCTGTGATAGGTTTACGAATATTTTCTCTGAGCCGCTTGTACACATTCTCCACATCAATAATGGCATCATCAACCAACGCCCCGACAGCAATTGCCATACCCCCAAGGCTCATCGTATTGATTGTATAACCCAATAATTTGAGCACAATCACGGAGGCTAACAACGAAATTGGAATGGCCAGAAGTGAAATGGTAGTAGTCCTCCAGTTCATCAAGAATATAAACAGTACGATCACTACAAAAAATGCACCTTCCATTAATGTGCGATTGAGATTGTCAATTGATGTTTCAATAAAGTCAGCCTGTCGAA
>QMOR01000032.1 GCA_003648285.1 Bacteroidota bacterium | reverse complement strand
GCCCGGGGATACCCGATGGCAGTCCGATGATCGGAGCCCTTCGTCAACTGGGTATACCGGTGATCTCTGAGTTGGAATATGCCTTTAGGCACTGTTCCGGGAGAGTACTGGCTATAACCGGTAGCAATGGCAAGACAACGACAACTACGCTTTGTCATCACATTTTGGCAGAGTGTGGTGTTGATGCAGCACTATGTGGAAATATAGGGCGCAGTTTTGCCAGGACAATTTCTGAAAGAAGCTATGACTGGTATGTAGTGGAGGTCAGCAGTTTTCAGCTAGACGATGTGGTGACGTTCAGGCCAAATATTGGCATCATGCTCAATATTACGCCGGATCATCTCGATCGATATGACGGGAGTTTTGCCATGTATGCTAAAGCCAAATTGAGGCTGGCTGCAAATATGACCGGGGAGGATTTTCTCATCTACAACAGTGAGGATACAATTCTCCAGGCAGAGTTTGGAAGAGCAGAAATGCATTTTCAAACATGCGCGAGGACAGATGCAGACTTGCCGGATCATGTAGGCCGCCCTGAGAATTTGCAGGGCAAGCACAATGCGCTGAATCTCGCGTGTGCCATTGGGGCCGCAAAACGCATCGGCATACCAGAGATAGAGATCCATGAGGCAATTGCCTCTTACAAGAAGCCGCCTCATCGGATGGAGCGCGTTGCAGAGATCGAAGGTGTCATGTACATCAACGACAGCAAGGCGACCAATACTGAAGCGGCTGCATCCGCCCTCGAGTCTCTGGAAAGACCGGTCATTTGGATTGCCGGTGGCCAGGATAAGGGAAATGACTATGGCTATATCAAAAGCATAGTCGGCGGAAGAGTAAAAACATTGATTTGCCTGGGAATTGAAAACAAGAAGTTGATTGAAGCTTTTTCGGCTGAGGTGGACAGAATCAAGGAAACTACAAGCGTGTTTGAAGCGGTCAAATTGGCTGCTTCAAGCGCGTCTTCCGGAGATGTCGTGCTCTTATCGCCAGCTTGTGCGAGTTTCGATTTGTTTAAAAATTACGAAGAAAGAGGAGACCTGTTTAGGCAGGCTGTACATGAAATATCTGGAAAATGAGCACAGCTCGAAACATATATTACAATCTCAAGGGTGACCGGACGATTTGGGCAATCGTAGGGATACTTGCGATTTTCTCAATGCTGGCCGTGTACAGTATTGCGGGTAGTATTGCCTATTCAGGTAGCGGGAGCTTCGAGCTGCACATGGTCAAGCATGGCGTTATCATGTTGCTCGGGCTTGGCGTCATGTATGTGGCGTCCAAAGTTGAGTACATCAATTACAGCAGACTTGCTCCGTTTATGCTGGGGATTAGTATAGTGCTCCTCATATATACGTTATGGTTTGGGACTGAGATCAATGATGCACAGAGGTGGATTACTGTTCCCGGGCTTGGTTTGACATTTCAGACATCTGATCTGGCCAAGTTGGCATTGATCGTTTATGTGGCACGCTCAATTTCGAAGAAGCAGGACTATATCAAGGATTGGAATAGTGCATTTCTGCCTATTATCATCCCGATTGTCGTTGTCTGTGGGCTGATCGCTCCAGCCGATTTATCTACTTCTCTCTTATTGTTCCTGACTTGCCTTATGATGATGTTTATCGGGCGGGTGAGTATGAAATACATCTTCCTTCTCATTCTCGCCGGTGTTGCTGTGATGGCGATACTCATTGCGCTTGGGACTCTCTTTCCGGAAATGATTCGCGTGGATACATGGATGTCTCGCGTCAATGAATTTTTGGGTAACGCAGACGGAGGATACCAGGTGCAGCAGGGCAAGATTGCCATTGCGGATGGCGGCTGGTTAGGGGTAGGGCCCGGCAATAGTGTACAGAGAAATTTCCTGCCCTTTGCGCACGCTGATTTTATCTACGCCATTATATGTGAAGAATATGGGCTCATAGGAGCCTTCATGATTATAGGACTCTATCTCGGATTGTTTTTGCGTGCGGTAGTGATGGTCACAAAATGCCCAAAGGCATTTGGGGCTGTGCTCGCGATAGGTCTGAGTTTGAGTTTAGTGATACAAGCTTTTGCCAACATCGCGGTTTCACTGCACCTGGTTCCGGTGACGGGGCTGACCTTACCGATGGTAAGTATGGGCGGTACTTCAATGTTGTTTACCTGTGTTGCACTTGGAATGATTCTGAGTGTGAGCAGATATATAGAAAGTGCCAGCCGGGAAGCCGGTGTGGTAAAAATAAAGACGGTAGATGAGGGTAATCATTAGTGGGGGTGGAACCGGAGGCCATGTGTATCCGGCAATCGCTGTAGCTGATAGATTGCGCGAATTAGATCCCGAAGTTGACATTCTGTTCGTCGGTGCGCTTGGTAAAATGGAGATGGAAAAAGTCCCACAAGCCGGATATCGCATTGAAGGATTGAATATCAGAGGATTACAACGCAAGTTGACTGTGGCAAATCTGAGCTTTCCGTTCAGGTTGATCGGCAGTCTGATAAAGGCGAGGAAACTGATTAGACAGTTCAAGCCAGATGTTGTAGCGGGATTTGGAGGATATGCCAGCGGGCCTACACTTTATATGGCTTCGCTAAAAGGCATCCCGACGGTGATTCAGGAGCAAAATTCATATCCGGGAATCACCAACAAGTTGTTGGCAGGACGTGCAAGGAAAATTTGTGTGGCCTATCAGGGAATGGAGAAATTCTTCCCGAAGGAAAGCTTGCGACTTACGGGAAATCCAGTGCGGAAAGACCTTCATCATCTCGAGGACAAGCGGGCAGAGGCCTGCAAACACTTCGGGTTGGAACCGGACAAAAAGACATTATTGCTCTTCGGGGGCAGTTTAGGAGCACGCACTCTCAATAATGCGATGAGTGCTGCAACGAAGATTCTCTCCGAACGTGATGATATACAAGTTCTTTGGCAAATGGGTAAGCTCTACGCGGAGCAATTTGGTACAAGTTCTACAGCGCAACTGTCGCATGTGAGGGCTCAGGCGTTCATAGATCGCATGGATCTCGCATATTCTGTTGCTGATGTTGTCATCTGCCGTGCCGGCGCATCGACAATATCAGAACTCTGTCTGGCAGGCATAACTGCAATTCTCGTGCCATCTCCGAATGTGGCTGAAGATCATCAGACGCAAAACGCATTGGCTCTTGTCAATGTCGGTGCTGCCGAGATGGTGACTGAAGCCGAGGCTGAAACGCATGCAGTGAGAAGAGCACTGGAGTTGATGATGGATCGTGAAAGGTGCGAGTCATTTCGACGACAGATTCGCTCACTGGCAATGCCGTTTGCTGCTGACGAGATAGCGGGAGAAATTATCAGTGCCGCAGGCTCATGAAGAAGATTCCGGATCATATCCAGAATGTCTACTTCATCGGGATCGCAGGTATTGGTATGAGTGCTTTGGCGCGCTACTTTCTGCATCGCGGGGTATCAGTGAGCGGATTTGACCGTGACCGGTCCGAACTCGCAATCAAGTTAGAAACTGAAGGTGCGGATATTCACTATGTAGCGGATATCTCGCAACTATCAACAGCGCCTGACATGGTTGTGTATACACCGGCCATACCGGAAGATCACGCCGAACTGATGCACTTCAGAAATACTGAAGTACCAGTGGTCAAGAGATCAGAGGTGCTGGGGTATTTCAGTCAGCAGATGCGATGCATCGCAGTTGCAGGAACGCATGGCAAGACGACGACATCAACTATGATTGCGTTTGTCCTGCGGGCATGCGGACTCGATTGTACAGCATTTCTAGGTGGGATTGCGGCGGACTTTGACGGCAATTTTGTAGCCGGAAAAAGTGAGTGGATGGTCGTCGAGGCGGATGAATATGACAGGTCATTTCTCCAACTCACACCTGATATCGCTATCGTCACCTCGATGGATCCGGATCATCTTGATATCTACGGTTCATTTGATGAGATGCGTGCGTCATTCCTGGAGTTCATGTTAAAGGTGAAACCAGGTGGTGTACTGATACTACATGAAAACGTAGTATCAAAGTTTGATGCGGAAATGACCGATACGTTTTTTGGTGATCTGTTGGATCATCAGATCGTCATGCTCACATACGGTGAAAGAGACAATTTCTTTAAGGTCATTGATGTTCGACCAAATGAAGAGGGGATGCGTTTTGATTTTTATTATGCAACGTATCGCCAGTTGATCAAAGATGTCAGACTTCCGATGGCTGGAAAGCACAATGTGCTCAATGCCGCCGCTGCACTGGCAACAGCCGCCATTCTCGAGAGAAAGAAGCATTGGAATTGCGAGATCAGATTGGATGAGGCCGCTGAGAAATTGAGGGATTTTAAAGGAATAAAGCGGCGATTCGAAATTGTGCATCGCAGCGAAAAACTGGTGATCATCGATGACTATGCGCACCATCCTGCAGAACTTTTGGCAGCGATTTCGGCGGCAAAGGACCACTTTCCGGACAAGAAATTAACCGGGGTGTTTCAACCGCACTTGTACACGCGGACAAAAGACTTCTACAAGGAATTTGCGGAAGCATTATCAGCACTCGACGAATGCATACTAGTCGAACTCTATCCCGCACGAGAGCAACCCATTGAAGGTGTCAGTTCAGCTTTGATTTTTGACCTGGTCGAAAGCAAAGCGAAGTATCTGACCACGAAAAGTGAATTGACTGATCTCCTGAGAACAGTCGATCCGGAAATACTGCTCCTGTTGGGAGCTGGGGATCTGGATCGCATGATCCCGGAGATTGTAAATAAAATAGCAACATAAAACAATTGTTATGAAATTGACGATTGCAAAAATTGGATGGTTTGTTTGTCTTGGTGCTCTGGCAGTCCTGAGTATCTCGGCAATCAATCACAAAAAGGATGGTACTCTGACCGACGTAGATGTGCGGATTGAGGAGTTTGATGGCGGGGCGTTTTTCCTGACGGAACAGGACGTGCGCAATGAGGTCATGGATATCATTGTAGAACCCGGGAATCATCTCATCAGGGATATTGAAACGGATGATATTGAGTCAGCGCTCTACACCAATCCATTCATACGGGATGTCAATGTCTATGTAACGTCTGACGGCATACTCAACGTGACAGTCAGTCAGCGGGAACCGATTCTACGTGTTTTTGATGCAAAAGGCAAGACCTATTACATCGATCGTGAAGGCTTGAGCATTCCGGTATCAGAATACTTTACGGCTCGAGTGCCTATTGCAACCGGGCATATCAACGTCACAACTCAAGAAGAAACAGCGGAAGGAGAGGAGACTGACTGGAGCCGGTTTCATCGATTGGTATTGGCTATCGACGATGATCCATTTTTCAAGTCGCTAACTGAACAACTGGATGTATCGAAGAACGGTCAAATCACAATAATACCGGCGGTCGGAGATTTGAAAATCATTTTTGGCCACGCTGAAAATATTGATGTGAAACTGGAAAATCTAAAGGCTACATACAAGCAGCTATTTGAGCACGGAGGCTGGGATACATATGAAACTATAGACCTGTCATACAGCGGGCAGGTCGTCTGCAAGAAAAAACCAAATCTGAAATCATAAAAAAACCTGAGCTATGAACAATTCTTATCGCCAAACCGGGAGCATCGTCGTTGCACTGGATATTGGAACCACTAAAATCTGCGCAGTAGTGGGTCGCAAAAACGAGTACGGACTCATCGAAGTGATGGGTGTCGGAAAGGTCGCCTCAGAGGGCGTACACAGAGGTGTGGTCGCAAATATCAACAAAACAGTGGAGGCCATTAAAGATGCGGTGGACAACGCAGAGAAGATGGGAAATATTGAGATTCACGATGTACACGTTGGAATAGCAGGTCAGCATATCAAAAGTTTGCAACATCAGGGGATTCTTACACTCGCCGATGCAGACAAAGAGATTACGAAAGAGGATTTGGACTTGCTCATCAACGATATGCACAAGCTGGCTTTGCCTCCGGGTGACAAGATCCTGCATATCATACCACAGGAATACCTGGTAGACGAGGAAGAGGGAATCATTGATCCAATAGGCATGTGCGGTCACAGATTGAATGGCAACTTTCATGTCATTACCGGTCAGCAAACCGCTTACAACAACATTCGCAAGTGTGTGGAAAAGGCAGGTTTGAAGGTGACAGAGATGACCCTCGAACCAATTGCTTCTGCTGCATCGGTTTTGAGCGATGAGGAAAAGGAGGCGGGCGTTGCGCTGATAGATATCGGAGGTGGTACGACAGACATTACAATCTTTCAGGAGGGCATCATCAGACATACGGCCGTGGTGCCATTTGGTGGTGATGTGATCACGAAGGATATCAAAGAAGGCTGCACGGTGATGTATGATCAGGCGGAAAAATTGAAGATCAAATTTGGCTCGGCTCTGGCAGAAGAGATTGTGGACAACCGCATCATCACGATACCAGGATTGAAAGGGCGTGACCCCAAGGAGATTGCAGAAAAGAATCTTGCAATGATCATACAGGCGCGTCTTGAAGAAATATTCGATCTGGTGCATTGGGAAATTCAGAGGTCGGGATATGAGCGCAAACTCATCGGAGGTATTGTATTGACTGGAGGAGGAGCACTATTGAGAAACATGGCGTTGCTTGCTTCATACCAAACAGGGCTGGAGGCACGGGTCGGATTCCCAACGGAGCGTCTTGCTTCAGGATACAGAGAGGAAATATCAAGCCCGATTTACGCTACGGGTATTGGGCTGCTCATCCATGGGATAGAGAAGTCTGATACAGAAGTAAAAAAGATACTTACCGATGTGGACGATGTTGAGGAATACGAAGATGCATTAGCGGATAGCGCTCAAGCAGAAAAGGCACCAACTGCTGGCTCTAAATGGCTTGGGCTCATTTTTGACAAAACCAAGGAGCTGTTTGAAGCATCTCCGGATTCAGAATTATAGACGAAACAATTTCGATAAATCACTTCCCTTTAAAAATGTAACATATGTTATTTGATCTACCTCAAGAAGAAAGACCCATCATCAAGGTGATAGGCGTAGGCGGTGGAGGCAGCAATGCCGTCACACACATGTTTAACAAAGGCATCGTCGGTGTCGACTTTGCCATTGGCAATACGGATAAGCAGGCCATGGAAATGAGCACTGTCCCTGTAAAAATCGAACTGGGTCCCGAACTCACAGAGGGTCGGGGCGCGGGATCTCGTCCGCAGATCGGTAAGCAGGCATGCATAGAGTCTATCGATGACGTGCGGGCATTTCTCGATGACAACACCAAAATGCTATTTGTAACGGCAGGAATGGGCGGTGGTACCGGTACCGGTGCGGCACCAATCATTGCAAAAGCTGCAAAGGAAATGGACATCCTCACAGTTGGGATCGTAACACTTCCCTTCAATTTTGAAGGAAGACGCAGAACACGACATGCCCTTGAAGGACTTGAAGAACTCAAGGATTGCGTAGATGCTATCGTCGTGATCTCCAATGATAAACTTCGTGAAATACATGGCGATCTGTCCATGTCTGAAGCATTTGCGAAGGCAGATGATATTCTCACTACGGCTGCAAAAGGCATCGCCGAGATCATTACGGTTGGCGGTCACGTGAATGTAGATTTTGAAGACGTCAATACTGTCATGCGTGACTCAGGCGTGGCCATCATGGGTACAGCTTCATTTGAAGGCGAAAGCCGGGCACAACGCGCGGTCGTGGAAGCACTAAATTCCCCTTTACTTGAGGACAATGATATCCGCGGAGCACAACACATTCTACTCAATATCAGCTCAGGTACAGCCGAGGTGACAATGGATGAAATTTCCACGATCACTGAATATGTGCAAGGTGAAGCGGGTTATGGAACAGATTTGATCTGGGGTCACTGCAATGACGAAGACCTCGGCGATAAACTCACCGTGACAATTATTGCAACCGGATTTGAACATCGCAACGGACCGAAGGAGGAAAAAAAGCCTGAGACCAAAAGAGTGCCACTGGAGACACAGGAGTCGATGGAAGATATGTTTGCCGTTGGTTCTGATTCGATGGATAATAGTAACACAGTAGAATTTGAAACAGTGCGCCCTGTCGCAAATGGTGGCGCGGGATACAGCTATGAGGATCCATACATAAAGAGTGACGAGAAAGATAAGATTGAAAAGGCGCAATTGTCACGTGCAAGGAGGGAAGAGACCAGACGGGAGAAAATGCGCACGTACACATATATGAACCCGACAAAACTTGGTAATACCGAGACGATTGCAGACCTCACCAATGAGCCTGCATTCCGTCGCCGCCAGGTAGAGCTGGATGATGTGCCGCACTCATCTGAAATTCAATTATCCCGTTGGACGCTGAGTGGTGACGAAGAGCCTCAATTGAGGGAGGGGAATTCGTACCTGCACGATAATGTAGATTAAATAAAATATCCAGACATGTAGTACCGTGGATGCCGTTACCGGCGATTCCTGTCTACTGAGGCCATATTTAATGTGCCCTTTGGACTAGCACGGATCGGAAAAGGGAAGTCCGAATCGTCCCGGGAAGTACAGGTCTGTAAGAATTAACGTCTTTTTCATGAGATTGGTTTATCTCAAACCCGGGTTGGGGAACCCGGGTTTTTTTATGCCTGCAAGGACATATCTGGATTTGCAACCTACTTCCGTAATTGTGCAATTTCGCTTATAATTTCAGATATCTCCTCAACAGTCAGGTACTGATTGCCCTGGACTGAGAATTCAGCAAGCTTGAGATATGCTTCAATCTCATTCTTCCTTCCCATTTCAGACAAAGCATCAGCAATAAAAACCCACCCATAAGAAAAAGCCGGAAAATGAGCCATCATCAACTCCCAGGACTCAATGGCCGATGCATACATGCCGTCATTATAAAATCGCCAGCCAGTGCCATTATAAATGCCGAGACTAAACGGGATTGGTGCACCATAAGAGCCATCTATCTCTGCTTGTAATTCTCTATGCATTGCTTGCAGATCATCACGCGATGTGCGGTGAAATTTCATTTCCAGAACTGACCACTCTCGAAATATCGTGTAAAAGGCTTCAGCGGTCGTGAGTCCCGGAGTAACAATGTGGTCGGCTGCATCATGCGTCAAAGGATGGAATTTAAAGGCTTCAGGTAATTCAATACCTTCTATTGCCGCAGTCAGTTTATAAAAATCGTCCGTATCTAAAAGAGTATCACCAACAGATGGAATATAGTATAAGTCATGTCTCAATTCGACTTCCCCGAGCATTTTGACCATCCGTTCGACATGGTCAGTATTTTCCTGAAAATAAAAAGGACTTACCGATATGACTCCGAGCAGATCCTGCGGGCGCTGCGTCAGCAAATGGGTTGTATAATATCCAAATCGCGAATGGCCGAAAAGTATGATCTGATCATTCGCGTGGTATTTATTTTGCAAATACGGAATGAGTTCCTCGAATATAAATTCTTCATTCTCTTCTCCAAGGGCATTTTCATCATTTAATGCCAATTGCGTTTCCCGGTACCTGCCGGAACGGTCAGCTGCTTCGATCCCGATGATAAGGCACTCGGGCATCTGCCCAAACCCCGACAGGTAGTCTATGGTATTGACAATGTATTTGTAGTTAATGCTGTTTTGCATATCGAATACGACAATGAGTGGATAGCTATTCTCACTATTCTGCACGTATGTCTTTGGGACGATTAATTGGATGCGCTTGTCATATCCAAGTGATTCTGAATGGAGATTTGAATCCAAAGCGATCTGCAGGGTTTCGAAGCCCTGTGCAGTCAATGGGGCAAGCGTAAATAGTATGAGAGCAATCAGTGCGAATTTCATAGGGTGAATATAATGCAATGAAAGTGGGTCTGGCGGTCGTGTGTGCTTGTTACTGAGATTTCTCCACTTCGGTCGAAATGAAGAAATGACGTACCCGTGTCCCTCGGCTTCGCTCGGGATGACAGGTACTAGAATCAACGAATATGCCGCCCCAATATCTCGTCCAGTTGAAACGCGTGCAGATCCCGGGCAACAATAATCCGGTTCCGGTCCAGCACATAGATTTCCGGCGTAATATCAATATGATACTTAAAAGTATACTCACTTTCTATCATCGGATCGAAGGCATTTGTCCAGTCAAGGTCGTTTTGATCGATATAGTTTTTCCACAACTTCTCGTCAGGATCTGTACACAGTGCAAATACTTCAACTCCTCTGCTTTTCCATGCGTCGTATGCTTTTTTTACGAGTGGCGTTTCTTTTTGGCAGTTTTCGCAATTGGGCGTATAGATGTAAAGCACGAGCAACTCAGCGTCACTATCGAGTAGCGAGATCATTTTACCGTCCGGAGCAATGACCTCCAGGTCTTTCGCTTTTTCGCCGAGCATACTGGAGTGCCGGATAGAAGCATCAAGTTGCAAGCGGTCTATTTCGTGTGATTTTGCCCAGAATGCACGCTCATGAGTAAAGTAATTTTCCACCATATACACATAAACTGCGTCGCTGCCCATAAATGTCGGTGATTGGTATTTCATTCCGACATAATTAGCTGTGAATTTGAAAAGAGAGTCATTTTGCATGGATGCGTTTGTGACAATCTCCGCATACTTGACAAGGGAGTCAATGTGTTGAGGCACA
Organism: Bacteroidota bacterium; assembly: GCA_003648285.1. GTDB lineage: Bacteria > Bacteroidota > Bacteroidia > Chitinophagales > Saprospiraceae > B8-G4. The sequence continues at coordinate 4,020 of QMOR01000032.1, read as the reverse complement.
ATATTTTCAAAAAATGAACGGAGCTTATTTGTGTAGACCGGTGTGCGAAGGAGGCGTCCGTCAGAAAAGTCTACGGCATCCCAATATTGCTGTCTGTAGAGCGTGACAATACGTGCATTATCATCCTCTCCGTTCGGTAATTTTTGTGCTTTGATTCGTGGGTTTTGGCCAGCCAGTTTGAAGGTCGTAAAAAATGCATCTGGGTGTTCGGCTGCGTCTTTTTGAATTTGCGCAATGCGTTCGTCAATCTTTTCCTGTCGCTCCACTTCAAGTATTGCCGCCTCCCGGGATCCGCGTGGCGTAGAATTTATTTTTTGCTTTAATGCTTCGTACTCTCCACGATACTTTTGCTCAAACTTGAGATTGTGATACAACAGGAACGTCTCTTCACAGTTTTTGACCACCATATTGCCAACGAGATTATTCACGTCACTCGTCATGCTGAATTTCTGCTCGTCTGTCACAATAAACTGAATTGATGTGTATCGGTCAGGGAGCACCACATAGTACATGCCTTGGGGGAGTAATGCAGGGCGATGTATCAGCGCCTGCCCATTGTTTTCAATTGCGAATGAGTCAATTGTGTAAAATTGACCTCCATACATTCCAGTTAAATAATAATGTCCGGCAGCCAGTCCCTTGATTTGAAAATTTAATTCAAATATTTCATTTGACGCTGAAGTGTTCGAGCCTCTAGTAGCACTATCCACATCGTTAGCGGAGCTATTGCAACTCAAACATATAGTGGTTAAACCTGAGATAAATAATAATGCGTAGAATGTGCGTGTATATTTTAATAACATAGCGAATGATTGCGTGTAATTAGTGTTCTAAAAACTGCTCTGCAATTCTAAAGGCGACATTGCGCACACTTGCACCTGACTGATTGACCAAGATGGCGACTATCAATTCTTCTTCAGGATATATAATCAACATCGTTGTGCCGCCAACGGACCCGCCGCCGTGACCAAACCATGGCCGCCCTTTTTTGTCCTCATCGACTTCAAATCCGATACCACGGGTTGTTGCTTTCCCATTTTCAAGAGTATATGTTTGCAGTGCAACATCAAGTGTCTCTTTTGAGATGAGCGTATTATCCAGAACAGCCTGTGAAAATCGTACCAGGTCTGTTGAGGTGCTCAGAAATCCACCACCGGCCCATTTGTAGCTATTGTCCACCTGAGGAGAGAGTACTTTGCCTTTTTCATAAAATGCGACGCGGTGAGTCATCATGGATGTGGCATCATCCGGGAAAGTGAACTGCATGTCAGCCGGGACAAACACATGATTCTTCATGTACAACAGGAATTCCTGGCCTGAAGCAGTCTCCATTGCAGCACTAATGAGATTCCATCCGTAACTGCTGTATGCATACTTAGTGCCTGGCTCGTAAAGCAAATTGTCGTTCACAAATATTCCTAGGCCATCTTTTACAGTGTTGTAATGGACATTATTGAGGAATTCATCTCCTTCATAATGACGAATGCCTCCGACGTGTTGTGCAATCTGCCTTACACTGACAGAATATTCTTTTTGGGGAAATTCAGGGACGTATTCTTGAATTTCCGCATCGAGGTCGATTGTACCTTGTTGATAGAGTTGCATCAGGCCGATAGCTGTAAGTGTTTTGGAGACGCTGCCGATCCTGAAGAGTGATTTATTTGCATCAATCCCGATGGAGTCTTCCACGTTGGCATAACCATAGCTGGTAGTCCATTGCCATTCATGTCCTTTGGCAACAGTGATCACCATGCCCGGAAAGTCCTTGGACTCAAACAGGTTTTGTGCGATTTCTTCTGAAACTTGTATTGCTTCTTCAGATTGTGCCCACAATGAGGGAAGCATGAAAAGGATGGTGCCGATGATAACCGAAACTCTTGCTAGCATATACCTTGATTTACGGTGTAATTTAAACATACCACGACAACATTCACCAAATTGGCTTGTTGTCCTTATCATTGTGGTGGAAGCTCGAACAACTACAGGTACATGGCAGAAGATATAAAGGAAGAAGAGAAGAAGTCGATGAGCGCTGATCAGTTAAAGTCAGCACTTAAGATTTTTCGCTTTATACGACCGTACAAATGGCAGTTTGGGATAGGGATGTTGCTCCTCGCATTGTCTAGTCTCGTCTTCATGGTGTTTCCGTATTTGGCAGGTGAAATGGCCGATATTGCCATTGGAGAGAGTAAGCATGGATATGGGCTCAACGAGATAGGTATAGCCCTTGGAGTGATCCTTATCGTGCAGGGTGTTGTGAGTTATTTTCGCATTTACCTGTTCGCAATCGTATCGGAAAAAGGGATGGCAGATGTGCGAAAGGCGCTATACAAAACACTTGTGGCACTACCTATCCATTTTTATGAGAAGAATCGTGTAGGAGAGCTGACGAGCCGCATCACGACTGATGTGAATCATCTGCAAACAGTATTTTCTATTACCCTTGCGGAGTTTGCACGTCAGATTCTGATTTTGGTCGTGGGTATCGGGATTTTGTTTTTTACAACCCCAAAGCTGAGCCTGCTCATGTTGGCTACGTTTCCTTTGATCGTTGTTGGAGCGATGTTTTTCGGTCGGTTTATTCGCAGGCTGTCCAAAAAGAGGCAAAAAGCACTTGCAGATACAAATGTGATCGTCGAAGAGACATTGCAGAATATCCACACCGTAAAGGCATTTGTCAATGAGCCGTTTGAGTTTGGGCGGTATGTCAAAGCAATAAATAATGTCGTGAGTGTCGCGTTGAATATGGCCGGCTTCAGAGCCTTGTTCTCGACATTTATCGTCGTCGTATTGTTCGGAGGCATCTTTTTTATCCTGTGGTGGGGCGCACGCATGGTCCAAAACGGCGAGATGACAGTAGGCCAGTTAGTCTCCTTTATCGCGTATACAGCCATCATCGGTGGAGCCATCGGTGGACTTGGGAGTTTCTATACACAGATCATTACAGCTGTAGGTGGAACAGAGCGCATCAGAGAAATCCTTTCTGAACATGTAGAGGTTGAAATCAAAGAAAACGAGGGCATTGCAATGGAACTGTCTGGCGATGTGGAATTTAAAGATGTATACTTTGAGTATCCGGCACGGACGGATATTGAAGTGCTGAAAGGTGTTTCCCTAAAGGTATCTCCCGGTGAGAAAATTGCCCTTGTGGGACAAAGTGGTGCGGGAAAATCAACAATTGCGGCTTTATTGCTTCGGTATTATGACGTCAGTGGAGGAAGTATAAAAGTAGACGGTCGTGAGATATCAGATCTGGATATTACAGCGTATCGACAACATATCGGCATTGTCCCCCAGGAGGTGTTATTATTCGGTGGGTCTATTTATGAAAATATCCAGTATGGTAACCCGGATGCTTCCAAAGAACAGATTATGAAGGCAGCTCGCCTTTCTCACAGTATTGAATTTATCGAGTCGTTTCCCGATGGATTCGAAACTGTAGTTGGGGATCGCGGTATAAAATTGTCTGGTGGACAACGACAGCGTATTGCCATTGCCCGGGCGATTCTGAAGGATCCCAAAATCTTGATTCTCGACGAAGCGACCTCATCACTGGATTCTGAATCTGAATTGTTGGTGCAGCAAGCACTGGATGTATTGATGGAGGGCAGGACCTCCGTGATCATTGCCCACCGCCTCTCGACAATCAAAAGTGTGGACTGCATTTATGTCCTTGAAAACGGCCGGATTGTTGAATCGGGAACGCATGATCATCTGTCCGCTATCGAAAACGGGAAATACAAGGCATTTGCCAAATTGCAATTTCAGTCATAGATTGAAGAAATGGGAGTTTCTATTCAAAAAAATGTTTCACTCAAGGATTACAATACATTTGGCGTGGATGTCAGGGCCTACAGATTTGCTATTGTGCAAGATCAGGGGAGTTTGGTACAGCTGCTTCGCAATGCGGAATCAGAGCCATGGATACTTGGGGGAGGGAGCAATATGCTGCTCACCAAAGATGTCGATAAGTTGGTGCTCAAAATCCAAATCACAGGAATTGATATTGAGGAGGAAACT
>QMOR01000031.1 GCA_003648285.1 Bacteroidota bacterium | reverse complement strand
TCACCTTGAAGAGGCTTTGGTACGGAAATCTCAATGTTGAACCCGGAATAGGTCTCACGATGGTCACTCTGGATACAATTTCAATCTCGGCCGTAACCAATGGTAAAGTTTCAGAACGATTGATTTCCAACCGGTAAGAATTTGTAGGCACAAGCTTCAGATCATCAGCATCAACTTTGTACAGGATGTTTGGCATCTCGGCAAAAACTCCCTCATCACGTATCAGACCTTCCTCGGCACCATCGACTTCAAGCAATTGAAACCTTGTGCCGGAGGAAATGTCAAAGATTGAAGCATCAAGATTCTTGTAATAAAGGCTATCTGGAATCCTGGCAATCTCCAAAGCAGAAATTTCAGGGTCGAGAAATGCCTTTTCTATCCTGATGTAATGTGTTGTATCCAAAGGTGAGAGGATACCGTACACAATAGGAATATCTTTCCATGGAGCTGTCACGTTCAGATCGTTCTGGCAACCTGACAGCAGCACTCCACTTAAAAGCAAAAGAAAGGTTAATTTTTTCACGCCGACAAAGGTAATTTTATTTCTATTCAGAAAGGAGCTTGACCTACCTTCTTTGGCGTCAATAAGACATTTGTAATGTTGCATATCTTTGACACGTAAAAACTACAAATAAGATGTCTGTCCACAAAGAAGCAAAACGCATCACGACGCACACTTTGCGTGAAATGAAACGTCAGGGTGAAAAAATCACGATGCTGACCGGGTACGATTATTCGATGGCGCGCATACTCGATGCATCCGGTATTGATGTGATTCTCGTAGGAGATTCAGCATCAAATGTAATGGCGGGTCATGAAACCACACTCCCCATCACCCTGGATCAAATGATCTATCACGCTTCGTCAGTGGTGCGTGCCGTCCAGAAAGCCCTTGTGGTAGTTGATCTTCCTTTTGGATCTTACCAGGGCAATTCCAAGGTCGCTCTCGAGTCCGCGATCAGAATCATGAAAGAATCAGGCGCTCATGCTGTAAAAGTCGAGGGCGGAAGTGTCATTCAAGAGTCGATCAAAAGAATTCTGTCGGCCGGAGTGCCCGTCATGGGTCATCTTGGACTGACTCCCCAGTCCATCTACAAATTTGGTACGTATACAGTAAGGGCACGGCAGGAAGAAGAAGCTCAGCAACTGATGGAAGATGCTGCACTGCTGGACGAGTTGGGATGCTTTGCCCTGGTACTGGAAAAAATTCCTGCTGAGCTGGCGGGAGAAATCAGTCGCAGCATTGATATCCCAACCATAGGCATTGGCGGCGGATCACAAACGGACGGCCAGGTCCTCGTCACACATGACTTACTTGGATTGACCAAGGATTTTCATCCAAGGTTTCTCAGACGCTATCTCGAATTGTTTGATACCATCAAAGATGCCATGCAAGAGTATATCGTCGATGTGCGTCGTGGTGATTTCCCAAATCAGAACGAACAGTACTAACCGCGGGAAGATCCTTTATGAAGCGTATCGTTTTTTCACTGGTAATTATCTCAATCGTCATTGGAGGCCTCTTCGCATGGAGGTATTACAAATGGATATATCACAGCAATACGCCCGCCACACTTGAAAATGCCATCCTCTTCATTCCAAATGGATCCACGTTTGAGACATTGGTAGATAGCCTCAATGCCAGAAGTCTTTTTATCAATGAAAAATCTTTTCGGTGGGTTGCCAACAAGATGCAATTCGGAGACAGAAATGTAAAATCAGGCCGATACGTGATTCCCCCAAATGTAAATAATCGCGAATTGATCAATATGCTCCGGCTTGCAGAGCAGACTCCGGTTGCATTGATTGTGAGACCCTCCACAACCCTTGGCTTGTTGGCACAACGTGTGTCTGCCCAACTTATGATGGACTCCGTCACGCTCATGGATTATCTCCAGAAAGAGTACCTCACGGCATCAGAATACACATCAGAATCAATTCTATCACTTTTCATCCCCAACACCTATGAGGTGTATTGGAATATCAGTCCAGAGAAACTCGTCCGGCGATTTGAGCGTGAGCAAGCCAGATTTTGGAATGATGAAAGAAGAAAAGCGGCGGAGCAAGTCGGATTGACCCCATTTGAGGTCTATATCCTGGCATCTATCGTGGAGCGTGAAACTCAATCTCCCCCGGAGAGGCCAATCATTGCAGGACTTTATCTCAACCGGCTAAAACGCAATATGCTTTTGCAGGCTGATCCCACTGTCTTATATGCCCTGGGAGATTATTCAATCAGACGTGTCTTGTATGTGCATCTCGAAGTGGACTCTCCGTACAATACGTACAAATATGCAGGTTTACCGCCCGGACCAATCACAATGCCATCCATGGGGAGCTTGCTGGCCGTGCTCGATCCTGCCGATCACAACTACCTCTTCTTTTGTGTAAAACCTGGTGGAGGTGGACATGCTTTTGCGGGATCACTGTCGGAACACAATCGCAATGCACGCGCCTACCAGCGTTGGCTCAACGATAGAAATATTCGCTAGCCCTTTTTGACCGGAAGACCCTCCCTGCGCAACCACTGAACCTGAAGGGAGTTATTGCCATACTTGGCAGTTCCCAACCATATCAGATTGTCATCCTTATGCATTACGCGCCACTGTGACTGTTCATGATCTCCTTTTGGAGTGAGGTCCAGAATATTGGTATCTCCGTCATAAAACCAGGAGCCGTCGTATTCCTTCTCTCCCCAGATACCGTAGTCGTACGTTCCATTCTCATAAAAATTTATCCAATGTCCCTCATTGATGTTCTTTTTATCTCCACTGCCCGCACCAATGGTGGCATTATTATGATATACCCCTGTCACGAGGAATGTCCATGGCAAATTTTCAATCGTGTTGGCGTCAGAGTTCGAAGGCGTAGTCTCTGAATCTGAAGTCTGGGCTGACGAAGTGGAATTCTTCGTACCCGCCTCTGTCTGTGAGGTGCTGTCCGCAGCAGAATCACTGTCATCACCGGCACATCCGTAGAAAGTTGCAATTGCCAATCCGAGTATCAATAGTGTGTTTTTCATAGTCATCATGTATTCTTCTTATCTGCCCCGAAAGTAAACATCTTTTTTTATTGCATATGAGTAGTTTACTTCCTTTCCGATATGTTTGTCGGTATTTACGAAGGTTTCTATTGTCTTAGATTTGTAATTCATGCAGTTAAGTCACGCCATTTCCAGATTAAAGGAATACAATATCAAGCATCGGCTGTTTGGAGATCATGCACGTATTCTTCTCGCAGTGAGCGGTGGTCGTGACTCAATGTGTATGCTTGCACTTTTTGAGCAAACAGATCAGCCATTCGGTGTGGCACATATGAATTACCAATTGCGTGGCGAAGAATCTGACAGAGATGCGGCCTTTGTACAGGAGTATTGCCAGAAACGTGGCATCGACTTCCATATCAGTCGTGTCGATTGCAGAATGCAAATGGCGGAACACGGGACGGGACTTCAAGTCACAGCCAGAAACCTCAGGTACACCTGGTTGCATACATTGCTAAGTGAAAAAAAATATCAAGCCTTTGCCACAGCGCATCACCAGGATGACAATGTTGAGACAATGCTGATCAATCTCATGCGTGGTACAGGAATCCAGGGATTGACCGGAATACCGCTAAAGCGCTCAGGCGTCATTCGCCCGATGATGTGCTTTGACAGTCAGGAGATTCAAAGCATTACAGACACACGCGATATTCAATTCTGTCTCGACGCATCAAACGAAAAGGATGACTATTTGCGCAATCGCATCCGGCATCATCTCATTCCACTTATGAATGAGATAAGACCGGGCTCGTCTCGCAATATCATGCATGACATAGAAATGATCAAAGGACAATGGGAAGGCCTGGAGGCCATAGCGATCCATGCACTCGCTAACTTGTCGAAAGGACTCGATGAAGCGGGAGGCAGCATTCTGCTTGATGCTCTTCTGAAAATTCCGTCATCAGAGTACATCTTGCTGCGTATTGTGAACGGATATGGTTTTACTTTGGAGCAATGTGCCAATATTTTACAGTCTGACAAGGCTTCGGGTATTGGGTTTCAGTCTTCGACGCACGAAATGATACTTGACAGAGACTTGATCCGGATTGAAAGAAGAAGCACGACTCGTGCGGCTCCTGTCCGTATCGACATCGGTTCGAAGGCGGAGTGTAGCTACGGTCAATTGGAGATCACCCGGATATCGCGCCCTGATCAATTTAGTACTGATGTAAATATCGAATATATCTCGCCTGACAGTCTTCAAAATGGTGGTGTGGTACGGACATGGAAAGACGGTGACAGATTCTTCCCCCTCGGTATGTCAGGAAGCCAAAAAGTATCAGATCTCCTCACCAACCTGAAGTACTCGACGTTTCAAAAACGTCAGGTCAGGGTATTGCTCGATGGTGAGCAAATCGTTTGGGTCATCGGCATACGCGCAAGTGAACAATTTAAGGTTGTGTCGGGTGAAAAAACGGTCCTACGGCTGGTTTGGACACCGAATAAGGATACAGGTGACGTTTAGTTTTTCTTTCGACCGATAATATCCCGTTGGTTACTTTCAATTCCCTCTCCTGGTGGTTGATTTACCGTTTGCTGAAATACCTTGTCCACGAAATGCCAATTTCCATCTTTGTATTCAAACCCATGAAAACTGCCATCGGGCACCCATAGAGGACCATCGAAGCCTGCATTTATCAAGATGACATGGTCATAGATCAACATTTTTTTCTCCCTGTCAAACTGCATACGACCGGACGCAGTAGCAGCGTACTCAAGGAGGATTCTGCTCTTCACATCTTCCGCTCCATCCTCGTCCTTCATGACAAATACTTCTGCTCCAAAATGCACTCCATCGTCGACAAACTGAAGCACGTCGGCGACTTTTTGATTGGTGCTCGCGGAACTTATACTAAACCCAAGGATGAGATACGCGTTCTGACCTTCAATATTCTTAAACTCTTCAATACCGTAGTACAACGCCCCGTACCATGTGTTCTGATCATGTGAAGCATACTCCGATCTCAGCGGACGCTTGTCATGCAGCTCGATGATACGCCCATCACTTTTCTGGATGACGCCATAATAGCGATAGGTATTGTCATCCATTTCGAGCTGCCAGGTGATCAGCTTGAAAGTCGTGTCCCGCGGGCTGATGATTTTGCACCATTCAAGCGATTTGAATTGATGTGTAAAACTCCCTTCAATCGATAACGCTTCGAGTATTTTATGATGCAACATCTCTGCTGAACGTGCACGATGTGCCGACGTCGACATGTTTGTCATCGCATCTGAGTAGTACGCCAACTCTGCCTCTAATGAGTCCAGTGACTGTGCCTGAAGGCTTGTCACAAAGAGTAACGAATTGAGCAATGCGAAAATGAGTATCAGGCGTATGCTTTTCATCAGCTACGCAACGCATTTAGCGGTTAAAAAATTGTACGAGAGGGTTATCCCAACTCCATACTGTTGTACACTTCCATCACGGCTCGCACGTGTTCTGCTGAAGTGTTGAGCGATGCTTTTTCTTCTTCGTTCAACTTTAATTCGATCTTTTGCTCAATGCCATTTTTTCCGAGAGTCACAGGAACTCCGAGGAAGATATCATTCAAGCCATACTCGCCATTGAGACGTACACAACACGGAAAGACTCTGCGCTCATCACGCACGATAGACGCGACCATTTGTGCAGCAGCGGCACCTGGGGCATACCATGCTGAAGTTCCCATTAATTTCACGAGTTCACCTCCACCCTTCTTTGTGCGTTCGATGATCGCATCAAGTGTTTCACTGTCGATGAGATCGGTGACCGGGATACCGGCTACCGTAGTATAGCGTGGGAGTGGCACCATTGTATCTCCGTGGCCACCCATCAATACTGCCTGTATATCCTTGGGAGATACGTCGAGTGCTGTGGCAAGAAATGCCCGGTACCGCGCTGTGTCGAGAATACCTGCCATACCAAACACGCGTGTATCGGGAAGGCCTGATATTTTGTGTGCGGCATATGTCATGACATCGAGTGGATTTGAAACGATGATGATGATTGGATTCGCCGAGTGCTCCAGAATAGACTGGGTCACCGTAGAGACGATCTTTGCATTTGTCGAGATCAGGTCATCACGGGTCATACCCGGCTTACGGGGTACCCCGGCTGTGATCACAACGATGTCAGAGTTGGCCGTATCCTTATAGTCATCGGTTCCCAGAAGCCGGGTGCTGAAATAATCAATCGGAGCTTGTTGCCAGGTGTCCAGAGCCTTGCCACGCGCAAAATCGCCTTGAATATCCAACAATACGACCTCGCGAACGATATCGTGATGTGCCAACACATTAGCTACTGTCGCACCAACATTGCCTGCTCCTACTACCGTGACCTTGCTCATTTTTATTTTGTATTTATTGAAAAATTGAAAAGGGTTTATAATACGCGACAAATGTATGAAGTTTATCAAATCAAAACGTCGATTTTACTGTTGTAGTTTCAGCTTATGTAATATAAAAGACGTGGCCATGACGTTGATTTCTTAACTTTGCAATCAGACAAATTAACAGGAAAATGCAGCATATCAGATTATTCACAATTATCACACTTATTTCGGCTTCGCTGAGCGTTCAGGCGCAGGTACAGCTGAGAGGCTATTGCGGGACAGTTTTTGGCGAGGCGAGCACAGAGATTTTAAAGTCCAACATCAGGCATATGGCCGAGGGTGGTATTGAAATGCGGAGCGGAATCACACGGTATATACCCGTCACATTTCACTTTATTGCCGAAGACAGTGGCAACGGATATCCGCGTGAAGAACAGGCGCTGGTACAATTGGAATCACTCAATGAACTGTACGCAGCACAGGATTTTGTGCTTTACATCGCAGATATCATCTACACCGCAGACTCGCGAATTTATGACACACCTTCAAGTGGTCCGGCCATATTCCAGATGCGGGTAGCGAGAGACAAAGAGGCGTTGAATGTATTTGTCACCCGGAGTGCAAGCAGCGGTAGTGGCACACCCGGAGTCACCTTAGGGTATTATTCACCTGGTAATGACTGGATTGTCATTCGCAAAGATGAATTTAATGGAACGAGCGGGACACTTGGCCATGAAATCGGTCATTTTTTCTCACTCGCACATCCACACAATGGATGGGATTGTCAGCCGTATGATGAGGACATCCACGGCAATCCGGTCAATAGCATCTGGAGCCCCTGTAATTCAGGACTTCGGGTAGAATATCAGAATGGAACGAATTGCTCCAATTCAGGTGATTTTATCTGTGACACACCTCCTGACTACAATTTTGGTTTTGGATGGTCTTCCGGTGGAGATCGGTGTGCGGAATACGATGCCGGCACGATGGACCCGAATGGTGATGTGGTCGACCCAATGGAGATAAATGTCATGGCCTATTTTATTGACTGTGATGAATACGAATTTACCAATACTCAGAAAAATGTCATCCGCAGTGATTTTCAAAGTAGTCGTCGTGCATATATCCGCACAGGTGTCGTACCAAAAACAGATGAGGTTGTAGATGATGTCGTATACAATTATCCAATCAACGATGAAGAATCCCCGTCGTTCAATGAAATAGAATTTGACTGGGACGATGTGGATGGTGCAAATCAATATCTGTTTATTGTTGACCGGTTTTCAAGTTTTACCTCAGCACCACTGCGCATCATCGTAAGTGAGTCAAGTGTCGTCCTGGATGAGTTGTCAAGTGGCAGCAGGTACTATTGGAAGGTCTGGCCATTTAATGAGAGTCAGACTGGTGCGGGATGGAGTGAGACAGAATCTTTTATTGTTGGAACTTCGTCCGCCGTAAATGAAATTGCTTCAGTGGAAGAATTTGACGTTTTTCCTAATCCGGTCACGGACGGAAATCTGGTTGTTGCCATTCGATCGACGGAGTCTTTTGATGCCGAATTGCGCATTTTCGATATATCCGGAAGAGTTTATCAGCGGACATCGGGTCATGAGGTCATTGCAAACAATCAGTGGTCTATTGATATAAACACCAATGAATTTCCGGCTGGTATGTACATTGTTCAGGTGATTTCAGAAAATGGCATTCTCACGAGTAGATTTGCGATTCAATAACCACAACTTTGGAAAGTGCTATCACCACTTATTCAAGATTTTAAAAGTACAGACACGTCGGTTTAATCATTCTGATCGCACGACAATATTGTTTTGAGAAATACTAAAGGAACACAATGAATTTACACGAATACCAGGGCAAAGAATTGCTGAGCAATTTTGGGGTGCGCATTCAGCGTGGCAGGATTGCTACTACTGTTGAAGAAGCACTTGCAGAATTTGACAAATTACAAGAAGAAACAGGCACCGAATTCGCAGTGATCAAAGCGCAAATCCATGCTGGAGGCAGAGGCAAAGGTGGAGGTGTAAAGCTGGCGAAATCCAGGGAAGAGGTCAAGGATATCGCAGATGCCATTTTGGGAATGCATCTCAAAACGCCGCAGACACAAGGCGGCCTTGACGGCCCCGGCAAATTAGTCCGCAAGATCCTTATCGCCGAAGATTCATACGCACCGGATTTTGATGCTTGCAAGGAGTATTACATATCGATCCTGACCGACCGTGGAAGAGCTCAGAATGTCATCATCTACTCTACAGAAGGTGGTATGGATATTGAAAAAGTTGCGGATGAGACACCGGAACTGGTACACAAGGAATACATCGATCCCACAATGGGAATTCAGCCATTTGCCGCAAGAAAAATTGCATTTAATCTGGGGCTCAGTGGCACTGCATTTAAAGAAATGAACCGCTTTGTCACTTCTTTGTATAATGCATTTGTCGGTTCCGATGCGACGCTTTTTGAAATAAACCCTTGCATGATAAATGCCAGCGGTGAAGTGACAGCTGTCGACTGCAAAGTAGCGCTGGATGATAATGCATTGTACCGGCATCCGGATCTTGCTGAGATGAGAGACGAGGATGAAGAAGATCCAACTGAAGTAGAAGCAAAAAAATTCGGCCTCAGTTTTATCAAACTCGATGGTGATGTCGGGTGTATGGTAAATGGTGCCGGTCTTGCCATGGCGACAATGGATATCATCAAATTATCAGGAGGTAAGCCTGCTAACTTTCTGGATGTGGGAGGAACTGCCGATGCAAGCCGCGTGGAAAATGGGTTTCGCATTATCTTGAGAGATAAGAATGTCAAAGCTATCCTGATCAATATTTTTGGTGGAATCGTCCGCTGTGATCGCGTGGCGCAAGGTGTTGTTGATGCCTATGCCAACCTTGGGAATATTGATATTCCGATCATTGTGCGCCTGCAGGGTACCAATGCTGATTTGGGCAAAATAATTATTGATGAAAGTGGTCTCGAGGTTAAGTCTGCTATCTTGTTGAAAGAAGCAGCTGACCTGGTGAAAGAAGCAATAGCGGGATAGGTGCTGCTCCGCATCAGTACTCCATGGATACATTCAGTCTACTCGAACTAAACGCGCACATCCGCCAGGTTGTAGCGCTCAATTTTGAACAACTCATCTGGGTCAGCTGTGAAATCTCACAGGCCCGCCAATCGCGTGGCCATCACTATCTTGAACTAGTTGAGAAGGCAGAGCATTCGGATGATATCCGGGCACAGAGCAGTGCTGTTATCTGGGCACGCACATTTTCGAGAATCAGAAAAAAATGCGGTGATCTCATTGATGATATTCTGCAGGATGGTGTGGAAGTCCGCGTACAAGTACGTGTTGATTTTCACGAGAGATATGGTCTTAAACTGGTCATCGAGGATATCGACCCAAGTTTTACGATGGGCAATCTCGAAACGCGGCGACGTGAAATTCTGGAGACACTTCAAAAGAAAGGTCTCGTCGAAAAGAATGGACTCCTCCCCTTGCCAGTTGTCCCCCAACGCATTGCTGTATTAAGCTCCGAGCACGCTGCCGGCTACCATGATTTTATGCAGCACCTGCGTGAAAATCCATATGAATACCACTTTGATACACATTTATTTCCTGTGGCGCTACAAGGCAGCAGTGTTGAAAAAGAAGTCGTTACGGCACTCCAGTCTGTTGCAAAAGCGGCAGTGCATTATGATTGTGTGGCAATAATCAGGGGTGGCGGTTCGCGACTCGATTTATCGGGATTTGATAATCTTGCAATCGGCGAGGCAATCGCACATTGTCCAATTCCCGTCTTCACGGGCATCGGTCACGAGATAGATCAGTCTGTCGCTGATATTGTAGCTAATTATGCATTAAAAACTCCTACGGCCGTAGCCGACGTTATCATAGAAATGACAGCGACATTTGAAGGTGAGATTGACGCATTAGAATTGCATATCAAAGAAATCATTGACAATATTGTAGTACAGGCGCAAAGTGATTTACGCAATGCACAAACACTACTCACGTATCTTCCCGCACAACGCGTAACAGCAAATCACGCATTTCTGGAAGGGCTCGTACCTCAATTCAGACGTATTGCTTCATTTAAAATCAAACAATATCAACAGCAATTGGAGCATGCGAGTATCGTAATGAAAGCTGTTGAGCCAAGAAATGTCCTTGCTCGTGGATTTAGTATTACAAGGAAGAATGGTAAAATTGTATCCAATAGCTCGGCCCTGAAAAGTGGCGATACATTAGAGACAGAATTTCAAAAAGGAAATATCAAAAGTACAATTGACTGATGGCTAAAAAGAAACAGACTTACGAGAGTGCTTACGCTGAACTTCAGACTATTCTCAACGCCATACAGTCTGAGGAAGTCAGTCTTGATGCACTTGCCACACAACTAAAGCGGGCAAAAGAACTCGTTCAGTTTTGCAAAGAAAAACTCCGTGCAGTGGAGCTTGAACTGGAAGATGTATTTGACGAAGACGAATCAGATTAAACTGCTTTCGCAGTACTATTAATCCTTGCCCATAACCGTGCTATCCACGTGCCAATAACTTTAAACAAGTGCCCCACATCAAGCATTTTTGTATCTGTAAGGGCTTTAAACGTAAGAAATCCGCTAATAGGTAGCATAATCAAACAAGGCGCCCACGCACCCAGGACAGGATTAATTTCCATCGACCCGGCGAGTTTATCAAAAAAGAGTGTCATCACAATAAAGAGTGTAAAAAATATAATTGCCACCAATAGCGGATAACCATATCCCCCTTTGCGCACAATGGCGCCCATTGGTGCCCCTATAAACAAAAAGATGATACAGATCGCAGCAATACTGTATTTAAAATTTAGTTCATAGATATACTCTGCACGCCTGACCCGGAGCATTTCAAGTCGTGTAATGAGTCGCTTATTATTACTTCGGATACTTTTGATTCTCGACGTGGCCTGGGTGAGGAACTGCAGTTGCGTCTTTTGTGAGAATGCGGCCATTACCGTTCCCCATTTCGCATTTTCAGGTAAAGTATCAAGGACTTTCAATAAAGGGGCTGAGCTCCTCTTACGAGCCACAGGAATCGAAGCTATTGCCCCTGTCGTATCACGTTTGGTATCATTTTTTGTAACGATGACGACATTCTTATCGAGGGGTTTATTCTGTGCAACCTGTGACGTATCATCGCCTGCGCCTTTTGCATTTCCCTCATCTATTCCAGTTGCTTCCAGGATGCCATTAAAACTATACAAGCCACGATTCTGAACTTTTGCATATTGATTCTTCATCGTATCGAGCTCGAAGGAAAGCTGCTTGACGCTTTTCATTTTATGATGAGACTTGAAAAACTCCTCCTCTGTCTGACCCATTTCAAACTCGGATAAATCAAAATATTTAGTCCATTCAGTAAATCTTGTGCGCGCAAACGGATATTTCTGATTGGATCCTGACTTTTCGATTTCCTGATACTGGTGCCCATCATAAAGTTTAATGACAAAGTCATGCTGATCTTCTGTCACGTACATTTCGCCACTTTTCGCCGAAATCATATTCATTTTCCTCCTTGTACTCGACGTTTGATCATATATCAGGACATCGTAAATTTTGCGATTGTCCTTGTCTTTGCGACCAATCCGAATAGTAAACCCTTTAAAATCATCATTGAAGACACCCTCTTCGAGGCTCAGAGCGGGTTTCTGATTTCGGATGACATAAAGCCTGGAATAAAATTTCAGATTAGACAACGGGATAAGCGTATTCGAACAATAAAGTGAAAAGTAAGCCGTCATGACGCCGAGTGCTGCAATCGGAACCATCACTCTTAATAAGGACACTCCCGCAGATTTCAAACTCGATAATTCATACTTTTCAGATAAATTACCGAACACCATGACAGAGGCGAGGAGTACTCCGATGGGGAGTGCCAGCGGGAAAAGAGAAAGTGATTTGTAAAACACCAGCTCCATGATTTCAAATGTGCTCACCCCTTTCCCGATGATGTCATCTATAAAATTCCATAGGAATTGCATCACGAGCACAAAAATCGCTATGAAAAAAGCTGTGATGAAAGGGCCTACAAAGCTCTTTGCGAGGTAGATGTCTATTTTCTTTACGATCTGCAAGGCTACAAATGTGCTGTTTTATTTATCCAATAACGCTAATCCACTGCTAATAGATGCATCCGCGAAGGTATTATTCTAAAGGCAGATGTAACAAAAAGGAATAACCTTGCGTCAACCTATTGCAAGATGCAGACACAAACTTATGAACGGCTCTACAACTCTTACCACGATCGGGTGTATCGATTGGCATTGCGTATCACACAAGACACAGCAATTGCTGAGGATGTTGCCCAGGAAGTGCATATCAAGTGTTGGAAGAACCGAAGTAAACTGGAAGAAGTAGCGAGCCCGGGAGCATGGATCATGCGTGTAGCGCGTAACCTCGCTATCGATAAAATCCGGTCCCGGCATCAAAACACCGAGCTTGACAAAGTAGCATATAGCGCACCTTCGAGGGATCAGACTCCCGATCGTGCAGCTGAAATTGGAAATATGATGCAAATACTGAGAAGTCTGCTGGAGACCCTTCCTCTCAAACAACGCGAGATCTTTCAGTTGCGAGAGATGGAAGGAATGAAGTACCAGGAAATTGGAGAAATACTGAATGTAAGTGTTGATGAAGTGAAAGTGAGCCTTTTCAGGGCCAGGAAAAAAATTCGTGAAAAAATAATAAAAGTGGACAGATATGGGATATCCACCGCAAATAGAGAAACTGCTTGAGAAATATTGGGCTGCAGAAACTTCGGTAGTCGAAGAGCGAGAACTGCGACAATACTTTATTCTCCATCCGGAGCATACAGATGCACATACAGCTTATTTTCTGTTGCTTCAGGAAGAGTCAGAAGTTGAAGCCAGTATCAGACCTGAATCAATAAATCCGGCCATTCTCCGCCCGTTGTGGAAGAGAGTCGTAAGTATCGCAGCTGCAATAGCACTTGTCGCGACAGCAGGATTTCTCATTCAGAATCAGCTGTCACAAAACAAGACAATGCATCAATCTGCTGAAGTATATACTGAGCAGGATGCAGATAAAGCCTATGCCCAGGCTAAAGAAGCACTACTTCTGGTATCCAGAAAAATGAACGCAACACAAAGTAAAGCGGCTAAAAAAATACACATCGTCGAGCCGTATACGACGATACTTAAATGATCCTTTTGATAAAAATTTGAAATACAAACTAAAATGAAAAAATTAATCTTTCTTACAATTGCGGTCTTTGGAATGGCCTCGGCGTATGCACAAAGTGATGCGATCTCGAAATATTTCGATAAATACATGGAGGATGAACGATTCGACATGGTATACATCAGCCCCAAGATGTTTGAGCTCTTTGCAAGTATGAATATCGAAGGTGAGGACGCTCAGGGTGAAATCATGGATATTGTGAAGGATTTAAAGGGCCTGCGTGTACTTTCCTTTGAAGGAGATGAAAATAGTGCAGATGAAGCGCTCGGATTTTATAAAGAGGCAAAAGGCAGAATTGACCTTGACAGTTATGAGGAATTGATAGTGGCACGTGATGGCGATGAAAATGTACACATCATGGTGAAAAGCGAAGGTGATATTGTAAGTGAATTGTTCGTGCTTATTGGTGGAGGTAATGAATTCACGATGTTGAGTTTTGTCGGCAACATTGATTTGAAGAAAGTGGGTAAAATCGCACGGATGCTGGATATTGATGCCATGGATCATCTGGAACATGTAGATGAAAAATAGGTATCATTGAGTGAAACTGATTGAGCCGGCAGGAAACTGCCGGCTTTTTTTATGCCAATATTGGCCGATCCATCTTGTAATTGTCCACTCTAAATACGCCCTGCAGATTATTCCAATAACCCCAAAACTGAATACTTGTACGTGGCACGATCACAACAATCAAACGACCAATCGTAAACAAAAAATGCGTTCGTTTGTATCGATTTCGGACATCTGATAATTGGGCATGTTCTTTGTTATTGGAATTAAGACATTAATACATATAAAAATTCGTAAATTTGTCGCGACAAACAAACCGTAATTAAAATTACAGGCATGAAATTAACTCATGAAGAAGTAAACGAGCTTATCGGGAAGTACAAATCAGAACTTCGCAAGCTTGCTTATCAACAAGGAAACCTAACGGGTATTATTAAGACACTCGAAGGTCAATCAAAGTCGGCTCCTAAACGTAGAGGTCGTCCGGCTAAAGCTAAAGCAGCAGCTCCTAAGGCAGCTCCTAAACGTAGAGGCCGTCCGGCTAAAGCTAAAGCAGCAGCTCCGGCAGCTCCTAAAAAGAGAGGTCGTCCAGCTAAAGCTAAAGCAGCAGCTCCGGCAGCTCCTAAAAAGAGAGGTCGTCCGGCTAAAGCTAAAACAGTAGCTCCGAAGGCAGCTCCGAAAAAAAGAGGTCGTCCGGCTAAAGCTAAAGTAGCAGCTCCGGCAGCTCCGAAACGTAGAGGTCGTCCGGCTAAAGCTAAAACAGTAGCTCCGAAGGCAGCTCCTAAAAAGAGAGGTCGTCCGGCTAAAGCTAAAACAGTAGCTCCGAAGGCAGCTCCTAAAAAGAGAGGTCGTCCG
>QMOR01000030.1 GCA_003648285.1 Bacteroidota bacterium | reverse complement strand
TCTTTTGCTACTATTAAACAACGAGACTGGAATCTCTTCATCTCCGGTGCCGGAGCCGGTGTCTCGATCATCCTTATTCTTGAGAAGATCATTGAGCTTTGATATCTTTCAGCTAAAGACCACATTATGATTGAAAAAAGCACCTTCAGACACTCCATGTGTCTTTTGTTACTGGGAATTGCATTTTCCGTCAACATTAACGCACAGACCGCGCTTCCAATCATTCTGGATGAACGTGAACGCGGGCGCGTAGTGGATGAAATACTCGAAGACAGGCTCGACAACCTCCTGCCGAAACTGATGGAACGTGAGGACATTGACATGTGGATCATCATCTCACGCGAATACAACGAAGACCCGGTCATGAAAACCATGCTGCCCAGCACATGGCTCAATGCACGGCGTCGCACTATCATGGTTTTTTCACGTATTGAAGACAGTACAGGAATCGAGAAGCTGGCCATCGCCCGCTATAGTGTTGGACGACTTCTTAAAGGCGCTTGGAATATCGATGTCTACCCCGACCAATGGGAGGCGCTCATTGACGTAATTGTAAGACAGGATCCACAATCAATTGGCATCAACATATCGGAACATTTTGCTTTGGCTGATGGATTGGTGCACACAGAATACGATGCCTTGTTTGAATACCTCCCTTCTAAATATCACAACAGAATTGTGTCTGCTGAAGGATTATCCATCGCATGGTTAGAAACAAGGTCGGAGAAAGAGCTCGCCATATACCCCATGATCTGCCGTATGGGCCACTCGATCCTGCAGGAAGGACTGTCAGAAAAAGTCATTCATCCCGGCATCACTTCGACCGACGATGTGGTATGGTGGTTGCGAAACCGGGTGACTGAGCTCGGTCTTGATACCTGGTTTCATCCGACAGTATCCATTCAGCGCAAAGACTCGGAAAATTTTGATCACCTGAGAACATTCTCCAAACGCCCTGACGAGAGGATCATCCAACACGGCGATCTGCTTCATGTGGACTTCGGGATCACTTATCTCCGTCTCAACACCGACCAGCAACAGCACTTTTATGTCCTCAAACCTGGCGAAACGGAGGTGCCGTCTTCTCTGATTGAGGCATTTTCAAGAACAAGGAGATTACAGGATATCCTGACTACGGCATTCAAGGATGGAAAAAGTGGGAACAAGGTGTTGGAGGAGGCACTCGCACAAGCACAGTCCGAAGGTATCGTTGCCTCGATCTATACCCATCCAATCGGATTTCATGGTCATGCAGCTGGTCCGACTATTGGGCTTTGGGATCAGCAAGGTGGGGTATCCGGAAGAGGCGATTATCCGCTCTTTCCAAACACAGCGTACTCTATTGAGCTGAATGCATCGTCAGAGATTCCCGAATGGGGCAAGATCATACGGATCATGCTTGAAGAGGATGGGGTTTTTGATGGATCGGAGTTTTGGTATCTGGATGGGCGACAGCAGGGAATTTTCACAATTCCCCGCTAATAATACCGCAGAGATCTGTGAACTTCCTAAGCTGGTGCATCAAGCACACTCTGAAAGGCATCGAGTTGTGCCTTGAAATCGGCGAATAGTTCCGATTTGGAAAGGCCCGTCTCTGCAGAATAATTTAATCGAAATGAAGGCAATGAGAACTGTGCGACAATCCTTGCACCCATGCGTAATTGATTTCATATTATTCACATTTCTAATATGACCAAAAAATCAGGTCTCGTATGAAATTAAATTATAATATGATCATAAAATGGATAGTTCAACCCTCTGCCAATAAATAATGTAACAATGGCAAAAGGCAACATAACCTACGTGAAATATGGGAACTGCATGAATATCGTAGTGAAAATGAAGTATTAGCCCGGACAAGTACAGTTTTGTTATAAATAGGGTACCTTAGCTATGAAAGATTTAAATACCCTGAGATCTTTTAGCCTCAAAACCACTTTGGTAGGATTTTTGAACGTAATAATTAGTCTCCGCCCCGCCACTGTAGGTTATGAAGTATCCAACTATAAATTATAGACAATTCATCTTTTCAGACAACTGTGCTGACTTTTGACACAGTCATCTAGTTTATTGGAAACACCAATCTATGAAGAGCATTCGTGCACTCTTCAAAGAGGTTTGCACGGGGTGTGTCAAATGGCTTTGTCCCTATTTAATTAATATCACATTGCTTGTCAATACCGTATCGTTGCCACTGTACACAATGAAATAACTACCCTGCATCATATCGGTCATCGATAAAGCTAATTCATTGACACCTTGCAACAATGAAAGAGGACCAAGGGTCTTTACCAAAACGCCTTGTATCGTATACACCTTAACCATCCCTTTCTGACTTGATTGACACGCGATACGAATGGTACAGATGCCGCTAAACGGATTCGGATAGATCAACAGGTCATTGATAAACGCAGGATCTTTCACAACTTCTACTCCGCTGCTGACAAGATCGAACTCCGCTGACCCGCATGAGACCTCTCCACCATTTCCATATGCATAAAACACAAGTGTCTGGCCATTGTACTCTTCCAACTGATACACAAATGTGCTTTGATCGCTATAGGGCATCCCAATTGTTCGCGCGATATTGTTTTCGACGAGTTGTACGACATAGCCTGCTATATCAGGATGTGTTGATGGAGTCCATGTCACTTCTATGCGTAGTGTTTGTGCGTTGAATTGCACATCAATATCGGTCGGTGGTCCAAATCCGCCAGAGCTGTTTTCGAAAAATTGCTCAGCATAGGCCAAGTGGATATTCTGATTATGATGCGCCAGCACATGCAATGCAAAGTAGCATTCAGATTCAATAAGTGCATTTGGAATCATTGCTTCTCCCCCACTTGCATCGGCAGTCATCAGATACGTACCATCGTAGTCAAACTGATCGTCATCAGCAAAAAAGTCAATGGAATCCCCTTCAATAAACAAGGTGGCGTCCCAGGATACATGAATTCCGTTCGTTTCGATGGTGGCTTCAATTGCGAACTCAGATTCATCCATAAAAAAGAAAACATCTACTGTTGATTCAACATCAGGAGATACTGTCCAGAGTCCTGCCGGAGGATTATACAGAGTCCAAAAAGTCTTGTGTGCAGATGCATCCTTATCGATCTCGGCATCATCCGTTGGATTTGACTCATCTATTTCCGTTCCGTCAGGCTTGAAAAGGGACACATCAGGCAGGATCGTATTGTTAGCTACTGAGATTACAGCCATATTCGTGCGCTCAGGCGTCACAAAGGTATGATCAAACGCCCCCGCCGGTCCTCTTGTCACATCACCCGCCACAGTCAGCAGTGTAAAGAAGTCGGGATGATCATACGGCTGGGCAAACTCTACCCGATACTGGACCTGACCGATGCGTCCACCCAGGTCAATGTTTCCAATGAGAAATCTGGATTGTGGTTTGTACAGAAGCAGGCCATCACCACTTGCTGAATATGGCAGTCCCACTTTGGCACTCAACCAATCAAAAGGAAAAGTGGTTGAAAACTCAGGAATGGTCAGCATTCCACTAAACTTGCCAAGAAACACACCTTGAGTTGTACTCCTGTAGCTTAGATCAATTGACCCATTGCCCATAAACTTCTTTTCATTGTCATCCTCATATGGAGCTAACTTGACTGTACCCCCTATTTGCATTTTATTGGCCCTGAGATCGATGCTTCCATATATGCCACCCTCGATTTGCCACCAATCATCGTAGTAAGGAGGATTGAAGAATTTGCCATCGCCCGCTTCTATTTTAATTTCAGAAGGTGGAATGTACTCGACACTTGTAGTCAATTGAAACAAGTCGTCACTTAACACTGAACTGAAAATACCGCCAAAGCGCATATTCCATGGAGGGTTGACAATACTATTGATCCGCCCCTCACAACCGATTATACCTATCCCCGTATTTGCAATCGGGATAATATGATTCTGCAGGACTGCTCTCATGGCAATACTATCTAACGCTCCGCTCAGGAAGCCAAGCCCCCCACCTACTTCGATAAACGGTGTAAGTATGGTAAGTCCAAAAGACAATTTATCCTGGTCCTGGTCATATGCTGCAACCAATTGTTTTAAACAAAAACCTGGTGCGAATCCCATATCCGCAACCTCCAATCCGTCTACGGAGATTCCCTCTGAGGTTATGGCCAGGCCTTCAATTTTAATCTTAGTCGTCTGCCCTGAAGTATTTCCACAGGATGGTGTGATATTATTAAAAGAAACTTCAAACGCCAGAGATACTCCATTGGCATTTAATCCTCCCACGAGTTGAAGATTGTTCAGTTTAATTTTCAAACCCCCAATCTCCGGTACATAAGTACTCAATGCATCATTAATAAAACCGGTAATCACCCCGTCGGATCCTGCAAGAGAAAGTACATACTCTCCTTGTGACAAAGTGAAGTTACCCACATTTCCTCCGGGAAGCGGGATGTTTTTTAAGAAAAATCTACCGTTAATCTTGACTTCAAGGTCCACAGTATCCAGGACAAATACTCCATCGAAATAGATAAAATCGTTGATGACCAAAGGCCATGTACTCTTAATCTCATTCTTGTTGTCACCTTCCTCCCAATTCGCATCAGAACCGAGTAGGCAAACATCAAAGAAGCCATTATTCCAGCATTTTGATATTGGAGTTGACGCAAGTACACTGTACAACGTAAGATCAGCAAGTATTGGATTTGTAATCCTGCAATGATAATGGATTGGATCTTCTGTGTCGACAATCATGTATTCATCAGTTCCGGATTGCTCAATCACCTGACCATGTCCCCACCATTCATATGCATTGCCCTGACCGCCTACATCCACTGAGAGTCTGATCGAGTCCCCTATTGCCACAGCGTACATATCTACGTCTTGCTGGGACCCGTATAGAAATGTAGATAAACCTACGTATGGTAAAAGATCGTCAAACTCAAGGCGATTAGATACACAACGCAGGTCATATAATTGAGGTGAACCAGCCCTGAAATCAGGTAATGATTCAATGTTGTTCCGCCAAATGAGTATGCGCTTCAAATCAGGCATATCTCCATTTGGGAATGGACCACTGATGTGATTAAAATCAAGAACTATCTCCTCAAGAGAGGGTAAGTTAAAATCCGGTAGTGGTCCAGTGAGTGCATTCGCTTCGAGTCCCAGATAGGTGAGATTGGGCAAGTCAAGTGACGCCTCGATGATACCATCCAGATCATTATAGTAAAGTGACAAGTTCTCAAGTTCAGGATAATCCACATTTTTCAGATTACCCGTGAATTGATTATATCCAAAATTATAACGCCGGAGCAATGGTGCTGTCATATCTGGCAGCTCTCCTGACAATTGATTATTGCTGACGTCAATAATAATCAGATTAGGCCATGAAAAGTCCGGAACTGTCCCCGTCAGATCATTGTTGCTCACATTAAAAATTTCGATCTCAGGGAAATTAAATAACGGAATACTCCCCGTAAAATTATTACCTGTCGCGTAAAACTCTCTCATGCTTGGAATATCCCAATTGGGTAAGCCCCCACTGATTTGATTATATGAGATATTGAAGACGCGCAAACTGGGATAATCAATTTGAATTGGGATACTGGTCAGACTGTTAAAATCCAGTTCCAATTTTGCAAGCCCGGGCAGATCAAAAGCAGGGAATACAGAAATCGAATTATCCCGCAAGTTCAGGGTACTCAATCTGGGCGCTACGATTGCCCCTACTGAGGAAAGATTATTACCTGAGAAACTGGCATGCGTGAGGCGCTCAAGACTGAATCCGGGCAAGTGACCACCAGATAAGTCATTGTATTTAAGATCCAGTTCTAAGACTCTAATATCTATGATTCCGGTATCCTTCTCCGGTGCTGGGTATGGGGTAATTGTGGTGTCCTGATGTTCGTATTTTACACCATAAGGTATCATCAATGTGGGCGTAATCCCCCCTTTCAGAGGCCAGTCATCATTATGCTTCCATGTCATGCCAGACGTCCCATAATAGATGTCATTGGCGGCTTCTACATCATCAGCAGCAACCCGGTATTGATAAACGACACCTTGTCCGATTCCATACATCGCTCCTACGAGCATAAAACAACATAGTAACCAGAATTTTCTCATAATAAATTGTTTTAATAGGTCCATATAGAAAAAGAACACTATCAAGAATTATTGAGAAAATAGATGATTTGGGTCAGCACGTGATCTGATCTCAGCCGGTGTGGCATCACATTGGATCAATTCTCAATCACCGTTACATCTCCGCGTATGACCAGGTTGCCAATATTGTATAATACTGTATCTCCCTGTCCTTTTTCATACAACCTGGCGTCTTTAAGGATCAGTGTACCCTGATTCTGTATACCGCTACCATTAGAAGCAGATCCTGAAAACAGACGCAAGCCTTCAATGTATACTTGCTTTCCGGGTTGAATATCAAATACCCTGTCTGTATCACTTGCTTTTACAAGGACGTTATCCCCCAAAGAGGCTTTAATCGAAAGGTTTTTATTCAAGATTAATTCAGCAGAAGTCAACCTGATGGTGTCGTTGAATACAGGCGAATCGAAGAGTACGGTATCACCTGGATTTGTGCAGAAAATGATGAAGCGTAAGGTGCCCGGACCATCGTCGGCTGTTGAGTAAACCAGGCCGCATTGTGCAACATCAAATATCTCTCTGTGTGCTATGCTCCAAACATCATTACTGTCTTTTGCACGGATGTAGATATAGTATTGACCTTCTGTCAATCCGGTTACATCATGTGCAATACTCTCAGATATAGCATCACCCGTTGTCACACCAACCCCAGTCCCCATATTGACGCCGGGATCTGTGTCGACAAAATATTCTGCATATACAATGGGTGCCGATGGAGGCAATAATGGCTCCGGTGTGTCTTTATACACGTAAAAAGTTTGTTCCTCTGCAATACTCCAGGTTCCCTGATCGTCCTTTACCCGAATGAATAGTACGTGATATCCTAACGATAGACCGGTAGCGGGAATATAATCCGTTTGATCAACCGAATCGCTTGCAGATATGAGAATAGGGGTACCCAGACCAATACCCGGATCCACATCCACATAATATTCAGCAGTAATAAGGTCTGGCAAAGGGCCAACATTATTAATAATTGTTACGGAAGTATCTACAGGGCAAAACCCGTCGTCAACAGTAACTGTATACACCCCCGGAATAAGATGCACAGCAGTTTGTGTCACCTGATTATCCGACCACAGGTATGCATATATCCCTGAACCGCCTGCTGGTGATATAGTGGCACTTCCATTGCTTCCGCCATTGTTGGATGGATTTGATGAAGCTGTAAATGTGGGTGTTTCATACACCGTAACAAGCACAGTTTTAGAAACCAAAGTGAAGCCCATAGTGGTCGTTACTTTGACATAAAATGAGCCGCTCGCGCTGACTGTTATTGATTGCGTGGTTTCACCCGTGGACCAGAGATAAGTGAACCCAGGTGCAGCAGTCAACATCAAAGAACTTCCGGAACAAAATTCAGTTGGACCACTAAGTATCAGGGCTGTATCCGGAACCGGTCCGACGAGCACTTGTTTGACAACCGAAGCCCGGCAAACTCCTCCATTGTCAGCGGTCATTCGAACAGAATAGATGCCCGGTGACGTATAAGTATGCATAATATCTTCAGACGTATAGTCATCAACACCATCATTTTCAATATCCCATGCGTAGAGAGTACCACCGTCCACGCTATCAGAGAAGTTTGTAAAGATCGTGGGGTTACCGAAATCGACTACCGTATACATAAACTCCGGCTGCGGAACAACGCAGAGTGGATCAAAAATGGTAACTGTATCGCGCTGTGTGATACTCCATGCGCCAGATGAGTCAACCGCACGGATATATAAGAAATGAAATCCCGTATCTAAACCTGCTACAGGAATGAACGATAATAATTCAATCGAATCACCTGTACCAGTACCTTCAAATCGCACGCCATTTCCAGGTCCGGGATCTATATCGAAAAAATACTCTGCACCTGCGAGAGGGGATGCGGCAGGGCCAGGTACTGGCGTATTGTCATTATAAATATGGAATCGCTTTTGCCGAGCTATACTCCAGCTGCCATCCTGGTCCAATGCACGAATAAAGAACTGATGAAATCCCGTATCGAGTCCGGTAACATTAACAATAAAGTCTTCCATTACTGTATCTCCCGGAGAGACAGAAATTGCAGTACCAAGACCAATACCCGGATCGGTATCATAGAAATATTCTGCAGCAACTATGAGCGGAGACTCTGGTCGTAGCATAGGAAAGGAAGGGTCGTAGATATAGAATTTTTTCCTGTTTGTGAGACTCCATCTGTCCAAGGTGTCCTGTACGCGGAGAAACACATAATGATACCCTACATCCAAACCAGACGTACCGATGCTATCAAGTTCAATAACCTGATCTCCGGCAAACTGAAAGTCCACTTCAGTGGCATTTCCGGCACCCGGGTCAGTATCGATATAATACTCTGCAAAGGTGATCACATCCGGCGATCCAACAACATTCGCGACAAATCCATCCGCAATGGTATGACACTGACCATCATCCACCGTGACTGAATAATTTCCTGGCAAAAGTTGAATTGCAGTTTGGTTTGTTTGATTATCCGACCACAGATAACTGTAAGTACCTGTACCTCCTGAAGGAAACACAGTAGCTGAACCTGTTGGATTATTGTCGTTTGCGTGAAAGGTGATAACGAATGCGGAAGGAATAGAATTGACAATGACCTGAACTGAAGGTGAACTTGCTGTCAAGCCAAAAATATTTGTCACGGTTACAGAGTACAACCCACTTGTATGAACGACAATCGACTGTGTCGTTTCACCGGTAGACCACATATTACCGAAGGTATCCGCAGATGTCAGAGTGACTGAATCTCCTTCACATAACTCTATTGGTCCCGCGGGTGAAATTTCAGCAATTGGGAATGAGCCAACGATTACTTTTCTGATTGTGGTCGCCTGACATGTATCCGAGTTGGTCACGGTCAGTTTTACTTCGTGAATTCCAAATACTGAAAACGTATGCGTGGCATCCCGTGTTGTGTATTCAACTGAGCCGTCATTGTCTATATCCCACGCATACATCGTCGCCATGTCCGTTCCTGTAGTCAGGTTTGTGAGTGTCATCAGGCTGTCCGCGGCAACGGTATCTGCCACAAAATCTATAATCGGCATCGTGCAGGTTGATGAAAAAATCTCAAAAGGTTTACGCTGAGCGATACTCCAGTTCCCGTCCATATCCAGAAATCTGACATACACATAATGCGTACCTACAGTTAAACCCGTTAGGGCGAAGTAATCAAGGCGTGTGATTGAATCTGCAGGATCGATGATCACATTTACCGGAGTCGCCAGTCCAGGTCCGGGATCTGTATCAAAGAAATATTCTGCAGCGACGAGATTGACACTGGTGTCGGGAGTTGTCAGGAGTGTATCAATGACATTAAACGAATGTCTCGCAGCAATACTCCAGACGCTGTCTTCTTCCATGACACGTACGTAAAGATGATGCCATCCCGCTTCCAGAGTATCCAGATCAATGTATTCAGTATGTTTAATTTGAGCACCCGAAGATATCTGCAAAGCTATTGCTTGTCCAATACCCGGATCCAGATCAATAAAATATTCGGCAGCAAGAATGTCAGATGGCACTCCGGCATCAGTTACTGTTATCTGATCATCAGCAAAGCAGATACCATCATCTACAGTGACCGAATACAATCCTGCATTCAGATGAACCGCAGTTGGTGTGACCTGGTTGTCTGACCACAGATAAGTGTATACTCCACTCCCATCGGTTGCCTCTACCGTGGCGCTACCGTTATTTGATCCTGTATTGGCCGGAATAGAAGACAGTAATAAAACCGGCGTTTCATTTACTATCACATTTACAGTATCCGAATACAATGTAAATCCATCAGGGTTTGAAATAATGGCGTAATAAAAACCACTTTCCTGCACAGTAATAGACTGCGTAGTTTCCCCGGTTGACCAGATATAAGTATTTCCTGCCTCAGCAGATAGTTGGACATCTCCACCACTGCAAAACACCAGTGGTCCATTGGCAGTGATCGTCCTGTCCGGAACAGGACCGACAAGGACCTGACCAACAAAACTTGCGATACAGGGAGACCCATTGTTTGCTGTCAATTTCACTAAATAAGCTCCCGCACTTGTAAATGTATGTGTGATAGATTCGGACGTATACTCAACAGAACCATCATTCCCGATGTCCCATTCCCAGCTGGTTTCACCATCCACCTGTGTAGATAGGTTTGTAAAAGATGTCACACTTGTGAAGTTCACCGTATCAGAGGAAAAATTGACCTGTGGTACAAGGCAGGACGCTGTGTCGATATAAAAACTTTTTCTTCCGGCAATACTCCAGATTCGTGCACTATCCAGCGCCCTGATATAAAGATAATGCCAGCCAGTGTCCAGGTCGGCAACTTGTATCGATGTGGTCCAGTCAATTGAATCTCCGGGACTAGTATATGGAATTGTTTGTCCATTGCCCGTTCCCGGATCGGTATCAAAGAAATACTCATAGGCTGCGAGCGGCGGGGAAGGTACTGGCTGAGAAGGAGGAGTAGTATCAGAGACATGAAACTGATGGTCATGGGCAAGGCTCCACACACCAAGGCTGTCCCGGGTACGAATAAATAACCAGTGCTGACCGGGTTCGAGCCCGACAGTGCTGATATCTGAAAGATTCGAGATGGTATCTCCATCCACAACGTCTATCGGATTCCCATTTCCGGGACCGGGGTCTTCATCAAAAAAATATTCTGCTGCGACAATGGGGAGAGAAGGCGGAAGTAAAACCGGAGGATTTGGGTCAAAGACATAAAATTTGCTGGCATTGGCAATGGACCAAGTCCCATTCACGTCTTGTACGCGCACAAAAACCCAGTATTCTCCAGGTGTAAGTCCGGTAGTATTGAACATGAAGCTTTGTGAAATAGTATCGTCAGGTGTGAAACTGACTGGTGTTGCATTGCCAATCCCGGGATCTGTCTGAATAAAATACTCTGCATTGACAAGATTCTGGCCTTGAAGCTGGACTCCTGTCGCGAGTATCAACTGGATTAAAATCAGACGGAATATGAATCTCCTGACGGCCATTTTTCAGAATTGTAACAAGTTTAAACTGCTGACCTGCAATTCCCTTCAAAAAGCAGACGAAGCTTGCAGCACAAGTATGATGTTCAATTCTGCTTCCTAGCCGTAAACTGTATTTGAAGCGTTCCGTTAAGAGGCACTGCGCTTGGTGGACCTATCAGAATACTTGTCATTTGCGGAATCCGTGGTGGTGCGGCAACTACAAAAGGAGCTGCACCTCCTGTGATACCAATATCAGTCCCGTCTGTTCCGGCCAGAAGTGCTGGTGATCCTCCCATTAAAGTATAATCATGACTAAAACTGAATGCGGCACCTGTGATGGGATAGTTCACCAACATTGGGTCCGTTGCTATCAGGTTTCCGCTCCCGACGTTGTTCCCGTATGGTATTGTATCGAATGCTGATTGATACGTGATATTATTATCAAATGCACAACCGTTGCAATGTGCACTTGAACCATCACTATCGTTGTTACCAGCATCCTTTCTGAAAAAAATATTGTTCTCGAAGACGGCATTTTTTACTTCGTCCAGAATCGTTCCTGTGCCTGAACCGGTAAGAATATTATTTCGAAATGAAACCAGGCTCAAATTGGTGTAGTTCACAGATGACGAGATGTCACCAACAATCACACCGTTGAAAATATTATTTCGAAATATGTGATTGAAATGCAGGACCCCGGAGTAATTACCAAAACTTATATTGGTGCTGGCACTCGTAAACACACAATTTTGCACAGTTACATTCCTGTAATCTGATACATTGAAAGATTGAAAATAAATAGCAATGCTGACTAGACATCTTTCTATGGTGATATCTTTCATCGTATCAGGATCATTGTTGTTTATATAAACTCTATCCAAATTAAACCCACTGATTTTTGTTCCGCTTGCACTTTGTACCGCATCAAAACGGGCTAAAGTCACATTGGTAAGATATGTGACCTTTGCAAAAGTATTAGCGGGATCGTAACCCGATCCAAAGAGCGTGAGTCTCTTATTAATTGTAACTGAACCATAATTTGTTGGCGATCCGGAGACGAGAATCGTATCTCCCACGCTCGCTGCGTTAATCGCGGCTTGAAGACTGGTGTACTGGCCCGGGCTGTCTACATCATTACTCACTGTAATGATGTCTGCGTAGGACGATGTGTAGACGAAACAAGCTGTGATAAGGAGTAACAGTGTTTTCATAATGACAAATGTTTGTTAGGTTATGTATTCTTCCAAATGACGACGCACATAGCTGATATTTGTTGACCCAAATAACAACTATATAGTTGTAGTCAATTTACGCCCTTCCGTAAAGAAAACCAAGAATAAAATGAACCTATTTGGGGAAACACTCAATGCAATTCACGACTCAGGACTTATGTTGATAGCCTGGCTGTACTGGTCATTGATGTTCTGAAGAACGAGAGATATGAGAATCTAAAACACGAAATAAAAATAGCACCACAATGGATAGTAAAAATCATGGCTAATATGATGGATATCATCATCTGCTTTGATCAAAGACCCTGAATACTGGGGTCTATTGTCATACAGGATGGAACAATTGTCATACAGGATGTAACAAAGGTCATCAATTGATCCTGAGAAGTTGACTTTATCCCCAAATGACCTTACCTTTACCAATCGTGTAATTATAAGACCCAATTATTGGGTCTTAACGATACGTAAAAGGTAATGGCAAACAGCGTGTACATATCAGCGAATCTATCGAGTGAGCAGCTCAGATTCATGAAACTCCTCGATGAACTGGAAGTAGAATATTTTCATTTCGATGAGATTGAAACACAGTTTAACCTGAATTTTGATAATCTCAATGAAGTTTTGGAAAACCTCGTCGATAAAGCACTACTACATCGCATAGAGCGGGGGAAATACAAGCGCGTCAACTTCTCAGATGTCCACGTCATCGGTACTTTCATTGCAAAACAAAGTGCTATTGCTTACTGGTCGGCACTCAACTTACACGGCCTCACAGAGCAATTTCCAAATACCATCTTTGTACAAACGACGCAACGCAAGAAATCCAAGACCATTCAAGGCGTGTATTACAAGTTTGTGACAATTCATCCGCGCAAACACACTGGCATTTGTTACAATGGGTATGGAAATTACCGGTATCCCATTACAGATATCGAGAAAACACTCGTGGATTGCTTTGACCTTCAACGGCATTCAGGTGGGTTTGATGTGCTGATACGTGCGTTTGCAGATGCGAATCTCTCTGCCTCAAAACTCATAGATTACCATACTGCAGTGGATAATGTTGCCGCCATGAAGCGTATGGGGTTTCTGGCTGGTTTTTTTGGTAAAAGTGATTTGGCTTCTTTTACTACCTATGCGAAATCCCGTGTGAATCAAAGATACAGCCTCCTGGATACCGGTGGTCCGGATCAAGGCGAGTTTGTTAAAGAATGGCGTGTTCGGTTGAATGTGTCACGCGATGCATTGTATAATATCGCCAACGAAGTGTATTAAATGATCTTGAAAAGTGAAATTGGACGAAATGCACAGGAATGGAATGTTCCTCCAATGACAGTAGATAAAGACTGGGTTCTCGGACATTTTCTTTGCGCGTTCTTTTTGGAAAGTGACCACCTGCAAACACTGATGTTCAAAGGTGGTACTTGCTTGCGCAAGTGTTACTTTCCTGGTTACAGATTTTCAGAGGACCTGGATTTCACGGCGATTAACCTTGAATACAGGCTCACAAATGCAATGTTGAACTCTATAATTCAAAGAGCAACAGATCACTCTGGCATTCTGTTTCATGCGGAACCCGTTAAAGAAATGATACACAAAGATGCACAGGCTGGAGATCAGGTGAGGATTCGCTTTTGGGGTGCAAATCATCGTAAAGACACTCCTCCACCAGCAGATCCGGGTCGGTGGCATGATTCGATCAAATTGGAGATTACAAATTATGAGCAGGTTGTTTTCGAACCAGTCCATCGCCAGATTTATCACGAATATTCTGATCACCTTCCCAACTCAGACATTCGAGTGCCGTGCTATGATCTACGTGAGGCAATGGCAGAAAAAATCAGGGCGCTCATCCAGCGGTCTTACACAGCGCCTAGGGATTTTTACGACATCTGGATGTTGAAGGATCATTTCAATGATGCTGATTGGATATCGATAAACCAAGCATTTCATCAGAAAATGGATTTCAAAGGGTACACCTATCATGGTGTGGATCAGCTTATTAATGGCACATCGATTGATCATGTCACAAGATCATGGGATCAATCATTGGCACATCAAATTCCATCTGTTAACACTCCAAATTTTAACGTTGTCGTTGAAGCGCTCAGAACATTGCTCACTGAAAATATTACCAGGAACTCATAGCCAAAAACTTCATCAGCAACAGTTCGGAGCATAAAACACTCAAAGGACGGCCAGAAAGCTCATCGGCATAAGTGGCGAGTTGAAATTTCTAGTCGGACTCAAAAGTGACAAGATGTTGAACTAGATTTTCCAATACAAAAAAGAGTTGTGAGAATTAGTCACAACTCCTTTTTATACTTTACAAAGTCGGGATGACAAGATTTGAACTTGCGACCCCACGCCCCCCAGACGTGTACTCTACCGAGCTGAGCTACATCCCGATGATCGTCCTGATGGACGAAAATTCCAAATTCCAAGTACCAAATTCCAAAATCTGGCAAGAGGTATTCTATCTGATTCTCAAAAGTCCCGAACACATAAAGTAATCGGAACTTTGTTTGATCGCCTTCGCCGAGGCTTCTTTGATCTTGATCGCCTTCGCTGATTTATTCTGATCTTGATCGCCTTCGCCGAAGTCTCTCTGATCTTGATCGCCTTCGCCGAGGCTATGGCGATCGCGGTGGGACATACTGGATTCGAACCAGTGACCTCATGCCTGTCAAGCATGCATTCTAAACCAACTGAACTAACGACCCAAAAAACAAAAATAGGAAATTTCGCGAAATCTG
>QMOR01000029.1 GCA_003648285.1 Bacteroidota bacterium | reverse complement strand
TGATTTCGAGCCACCCGCTTTGTTGCGATCAAATCATGGAGCTGCTCAAAATATCTCGTGGAAATGCGAATATGAATATCCATGCCCTGATGGACTGGGAACTCGTACACAAGGTGCTGAAGCCGGGAGATCGCAAGGTATACTTCGAGGCAGAGAAGGATGTCATCGTCATGTTAAAGCACATTATCCTTCAGCGTAAACGCCGCGAACTGGATCCAATGGTCAAAGTTCTCGAAGAAATCAGCATCGTGGAAAGCCAGTGTCAGGAATCTGCTGAATTTTGCCGGATGGTGAAGGAGTTGAAGCAATTCTCGCGTAAAGCGGATACTACACTCGAAAATATTCTTGCCTCAAAATCAAACTGGCTGTATCAGGCCATGTTTAAGGCGATGTAAATAGGTCAGATTTGCTAAGCCGAATAATAAATATGGCGTTGCAAAATCTTGAAACAATTTTCAACGTCTTTTCTTTTGCGCACTATCCTGCTATCTTGCCTGTATGACCATAGCCCCCTTTGTCGCACTTTATCCCAGGACTGAGCTGATAGGTCGGCCCGATGCCTTTTTTTCAGCTTCGAAACACGAGTTTCCTGACTTTCGCAATCGCGGGTTTTTACAAGAGGATTCGGAGGAAGGCATTTTTATCTATGATATTATTACTCCAAAGCGCACGTATTCCGGGGTGCTGGCATGTCTGGATATTCTGGATTATATCGACGGGAAGGTTATGCCTCATGAGAATACGATTGCGGCCAAAGAGCAGTACATGACAACCCTGGTGCTCGAGCGCAAAGCATTGATCAAACCAGTACTCCTTTCGTATAAGCGCAATCAATCAATAGAACAGGTCGTGAGCGACGCACATGATCAAAAACCATTTTTTGAAATTGAAATTGGCGAAGAGAGACACGTGCTTTATAAGTTGACCGATAAGAAAACGGTTGAGAAACTCCAGGAGACGTTTAGATATGATGTATCTAAAGCCTATATCGCAGACGGTCATCACAGGTGCGCCACCTCTGCAAAATTGTATCGCGAATCATATATGGAAGGGCAAGCCAACGCGTATCAAAAATTTCTCTGCGTGCTCTTCCCGTTTGAGCAGTTGGTGATACACGATTATAATCGCATCATCGACATCCTCAACATCATCTCACCGACCATGTTTATGGCACGAATGTCAAAGTTGTGTGACATAAAACCGTTGTCTGTTGCGGCAAAGCCGAAGCGAAAGTTTGAGATGACCATGTATATTTTAGGTGAATGGTATCTCCTGACATGGAAGAATTCTGTCATCAAAAAATATGCGGTTCAAAGTGTCATTCTTGACGGTGCGATTCTCAATAAAGAAGTGCTCAACAAGATCCTGGATATCAAAGATGTCCGTGAAGATCCGAGACTGAGGTATGTCGAGGGGATCGCGGGGGTAGAGGGTGTGATGGCAAAAGCCGACAAGAGCCTTTTCCGGATTGCGTTTTGCGTGTATCCTGTCCAGATGAGCGAGATCGTCCAGATTGCCGAAGTCCATAAAACATTACCGCCCAAAAGCACGTGGTTCGAACCACGCATCAAAAACGGCTTGATTTCCAAACCACTCTGATCTGAAAACGCGATGCAAAAAATAACCGCAGACATTGTCTATACGATGGCCGGAGAGCCTGTGCGAAATGGTGTCGTAATATTTGATGATACGGGAAAAATAATCCGTGTTGCAGAACGCATGGAGTTTGAACCGGGAGAGGTGAAGCACTACAAGGGGGCATTGGCTCCGGGATTTATCAATACACATTGCCACCTCGAGCTTTCACATATGCTCGGGAAAGTGGATACCGGGACCGGCCTCATTCCGTTTATTACTAGTGTGGTAAAACAGCGTGAGGCTGCTGCGGAGATTATCAGCGAAGCCATACGAATTGCGGAAGATCAAATGCTGAACGAGGGGATCGTCGCTGTCGGCGATATTTCTAATTCGGTAAATACATTTCAGCAGAAGCACCTCGGTCGGATGCGCTATTACACATTCGTGGAGATGTTTGATTTTTTGCAAAACGATCAGGCACAGACGTTCTATTCAAAATACATGGATGTGCATGATCAGTTGGAGGCTTCCAATGGTAATCGCAAGTCCTGTGTACCCCACAGCCCGTATACCGTGTCACCTGTGCTCTTCCAAAAAGTCGTTTCGTTTAATAAGGGCGACGATCATACAGTGAGCATCCACAATCAGGAAATGATTCATGAAAATGCCCTGTTTCTCAACAAGAGCGGCGACCTACTCGAATTCTATGCCTCCTTTGGTTTTAGCCTTGAAGATTTTGAACCCATTGGAGCCGGATCCATCATGTACGCCCTAGAGCACCTCAACCCCGCACATCGCAACCTCTTCGTACATAATACTCTCACTACCCGCGATGAGATAGCCGTCACCCAGCAGTGGAGCTCCAACGCATTCTGGGCAACATGCCCAAATGCCAATCTCTTTATCGAAAACCGTATGCCGGATTATCGACGCTTCATTGATGCCGACGCACAGATGACCATCGGCACGGATAGCCTGACGTCCAACTGGCAACTATCGATCCTCGAAGAAATGAAAACGATCAGCCGATATCAATCGTACGTCTCATTCGACACCCTTCTAAAGTGGGCTACCATTAATGGCGCTCGCGCACTGGGCTTTGAAGAGGACCTCGGCAGTATCGAGCCTGGCAAGACCCCTGGGATCAATCTCTTCTCTTTTGACCCGTCTACTGAGTCGTTTGGCGATCAGGTGACTGTAGTGAAAATCGTTTGAGACGCGCTTCTTATATCCGCTGCATCCGATCAATCAGTGTGCCATTACCCAAGCCACACGATAATTCCCATTCCAACAATTATCAACATCAACAAAAATGCTAATTCTCGTATAGCGGATTCCTTATCTTACGCCCCGATGGGATTTTTCGACAAAATTTTTGGCAACACACAGGTGGAAACCGACGACCCTGACATCCGCTTTGGTCGATACAGTGACGCCTATAAGCCCGAGTATAAATACGATGAGTGGGACAAGTCGATGGACCTGTTTGAAGAGGGAAAATACATTGAGAGTTTCCAGAATTTTTTCGAATATCTGACAGACGAAACGCAGCACAATGTCAAAACCTGGATGGAAGGAGAGGACTTGCATTTTGAGGTCTTGCAGGGCTCGAAACTGATCAAGGGGAGCATCGGCAAGGAGATGATCAAAGCCGAGGCAAAAGTGGCGCATGCCGAAGAGTTGAGTATTGGGTTTCTGAGGAGGATGATGGAGTTGAATTTTTCGTTAAAATACAGTCGTTTTGCGCTCGACGAAGATGACAATCTTACGCTGATTTTCGATTCGTATTTGCTGGATGGTTCTCCTTACAAGATGTACTACGCACTCAAGGAGATTGCGGTAAGTGCGGACAAGCAAGACGATTTGCTCATCGGCGAATTTGAGAAGCTCCAACCTATCAATACAGGACATCTGGTGACGATTCCAGAAGAACAGCAGGATGTCAAGGTGGGATTTATCCGGCGGCGCATCCGGCAGGTGTTTGACGAAATAGATAGCAGCAAGCTGAATTCAGAACAGTACTCCGGAGGAGTGGGGTACCTGCTACTGGACCTGGCATATCGCATTGACTACCTGGTCAGACCAGAGGGTGCGTTGACAGAGGCCCTGGAGCGCATTCACAGGGTGTATTTTACACATGATAATAAGTCCAGTGCCGAGAAAAACCGTACGGTGCGAAAGGAGTTTGAGAAGATCCTGGAGAGAAGCGATGACGCACTGAAGGCTGAAATGTACATGGTGTCATCTTCGTTTGGGATCACTAGCCCGAGCAGCCACGAACAGTTGGTCGCATTTATTGACTCGGAGTTGAAGAACATGGAGTGGTATATTGAGAACCGCCATTTTCAAATGGCTCTGGCGTTTCCGGGATATGTTGCTGGCTACGGCTTGTTTAATTATGCGTTTCAACCTCCAACAAAGGAATTGCTCCACATGTATTACCGCATTACGGAGCCCGAGTATTTTAAAGCGCTTGGGTATGCACCAATGTACTACTACCCTGAGTCCGGTGAGCTCGATAAGCGCGCTATAGCAAAATCTCTTGTGGCCTGGAGGGACAAGCACAAAGCAAAGTTTCCAAAACTCAAGCCGGATATCAAATCTTTACAATTAGAGAATATGACGGTGTTTACAAAGTCATTTTTTAAAATGATCAGGGGGCTGGACATGACAAAAGCGGGAAGATGACCGGAACAAAAGAGATCATAGAGCATTTTCGGGATGTCGTCGTCCAGATTGCCACGCCATATGCCACCGGCACGGGGTTTTTCCTGAAGTCTCAAAATTTAATCATTACAAATGAGCATGTAGTTCGCGGCAATCGCAGGGTGATCGTAGACGGCGAGAAGTTTGACAAGCAAATTGTCCGGGTGTTGTATACAGATCCCCGGCTGGATATGGCATTTTTGGAAGCACCAGCAGAAAACGAGATGCCACCTGTCTATCTTGGTGCCGGAGAGGAATTGTCAGAGGGAGAGATTGTCATTGCAGTTGGACATCCATTTGGATTAAAGTATACCGCGACACAAGGCATCATCTCAAATGCATTGCACAAGCAAAATGAGATAGAGTATATCCAGCACGATGCAGCGCTCAATCCGGGAAACAGCGGTGGGCCACTTATTGATTCGCACGGGCACGTGATAGGCATCAACACCTTCATCATCCGCGACGGCAACAATATTGGGTTTTCACTTCCAGATGAGTATTTGGCCATTGCGCTAAGTGAGTACCTAAAGCATGAGGGCAAGACCGCAGTAATGTGCCACTCATGTTCAAATATCGTTCTGGATGACGATGACTTTGACGACTACTGCCCGCACTGTGGTACTAAAGTGCAACTCCCATCCAGAGCGGCGGAGTATGAACCTGCAGGTGTCAAACGAACGATTGAATCGCTACTTGAGGGGCTGGGGTACAATGTCGAGATTTCCCGTAAAGGGCCGAGTAGCTGGGAAATCACAAAAGGGAGTGCAAAAATCAATGTCACATATCACGAGAAAACAGGATTGATCATGGGAGATGCTTACCTGGCGACCCTTCCAAGAAAGGACATTAAACCTATCTATGAATACCTGCTCCGGCAAAATTTTAGTGTTGAGGGATTGACATTTAGCATCAAAGGGCACGATATCATCCTCTCGTTGCTTATCTATGACAGATACCTCAATCTGGAGACTGGAAAAATACTCTTCAATCACCTGTTTGGAAAAGCAGATGATTACGACAATATCCTTGTGGAGCAGTATGGTGCGAGTTGGAAGGTCAGGTAGTAACTGAATAACTGTTAACAATTTGTCATCGGAATGATTTTTGATCGATTATGTATATATTTCGACCACCTTGTGCGTTGTATACGTGTCCATAATCGGATGCGATCTTAACTGTTGAATTTGACAAATTTTTTATTTTTACGTTCTTTAAGCAATTGAGGGGGATGAAGAAGCTATATTTTTTGGTGCTGGGGGGGTTGATTATGCTTTCGACGGATGTGATCGGACAGGATATTCACTTCTCACAGTTCTATATGTCACCACTGACATTGAATCCTGCGATGACGGGAGTGATGAACTGTAATTCGAGATTTGTTGGTAATTATCGTAACCAATGGTCGCCGGTGATTCCCGGGAATGCGTACAACACATACTCTGTATCCTATGATCAAAAGATGCCAGTCGGCCGGTATGACAATTTTGGCTTTGGGGTAAACCTCTGGTCTGATGTAGCGGGCTCTCTGGACTTTCAAACGGTTACAGGAAAAATAACGGGTTCATATGCCAAGCGAGTAGGTGGAACACGAAAGAAATCACATTATGTCGTGGCCGGAGCAGAGTTTGGTCTCTCACAGCGAAGTGTGAGCTTTCTCAATGCGCAATGGCCATCGCAGCACGATGGGAATGGCGGGTTTGATCCAAGTAAAGATCACGGTGAGAGCTACGGAGATATCGACGATAGTTTCTTATTTGGTGATGTCGGATTGGGTTTGCTCTGGTTTTCTGTACTGGGCGATAAAACCAATTTCTACATCGGAGGAGCGTACAATCACCTCAATCAACCGAATATTTCATTTTACAATGATGGCGTAGTACAGTATTTCTCCAAGAGTGTGATACATGCTGGTGGAGAATTTGAGCTAAATGATAAAGTATCCTTAATCCCGGGTGCGGTTGCATTCTTTCAGGGACCATCCATGGAGATTAATGCAGGTGCAAGTTTTCGCTTTGCGATGGGTTCGAGATACGATGAGCAGTCTTTTCAGTTGGGTGTGTGGTTTAGAGTAGCAAACCATCATCTGGATGCCATTACTGCTGATGCACTCATCCTGTCCACGCGATTTGATTTCGGACAGTTTGGCCTCGGATTTAGTTACGATGTGAATGTATCGAGCCTTAAGCAGGCTAGCAATTCGAATGGATCATTCGAGCTATCGATGATTTATACGATTTGCGGACCTCAGAGCAGAGGAGTTTATTGTCCTAAGTTCTAAGGTGTTCTGAGTACAGAACGAATTTTATCGACCTCCCCTTTGTTACAATCCTGTGAACAAGAGCGATTTTGTGAATTTTGCATAATGAGTATTTGAATATGTTTGGATCAAGCAACGGGAACGACCAGAAAAATAAGAACAAAAAGGTGTCAAAAGACGGAGTGAATTCTCAATCAACAAACAGCCTCGTACGCGGTACAAGCGTCGAAGGGACAATCACAACCGAGAGCGACATTCGTATTGACGGCAAGCTCACCGGACATCTGATCTCCAAAGGCAAAGTGATCATCGGCCCATCAGGGGAGATCAATGGTGACATCGAGTGTCAGAACGCCATGATAGAAGGTCACTTTTCAGGTAGATTGCACGTGCATGAGCTCTTGCAGGTCAAGGACTCTGCGCATATAGAAGGTGAAGTACAGACCAATAAACTCGTGGTCCAGTCTGGCTCGATCTTTAATGTCACATGTAGTATGGGTGGCAAAAAGATGAAAGCGCGCAGATCAGAATCGCTTGAGCTTGAGAAACTCAGCAAGGTGGTCAAGACTGCGTGACATCCGGTAAGACACCTAAAGACAAAAAACGCTATAGAGCCGCGCTCCAATATTCAGGGATGGCAGTACAGTTCTTCGGTATCATAGCGATCTCCGCCTGGGGTGGGCAGAAACTCGACGCATACTTCGACACGCCAAAAC
Organism: Bacteroidota bacterium; assembly: GCA_003648285.1. GTDB lineage: Bacteria > Bacteroidota > Bacteroidia > Chitinophagales > Saprospiraceae > B8-G4. The sequence goes on along the minus strand of QMOR01000029.1, from coordinate 7,952 downwards.
CGTTTATAACGATTTTCCTTATTTTGTTTTTTTCAACTGGTTACTTTATCAAACTGTATAAAGACCTCACTCAGTAAATCATCAAAAAACAAGGTATTTCTGCCGGTAGATTCTGGCTGCTATTTGGCGGCACTTCACTTCTGACAATCCTGGTTCTGGCGGTGATGCACGTAGTATTGCCTGGCTCTGAAGCGTTTTCTGACTTGTCCGTAAATGCATGCATTGCATTTGGAGGGATTGTCATCATGGCGTATTTTTTAGGGAAGCGCGTGGCGATGAGTGGCGCCCGGTATGTCTTCATCAGAATGACCATCATGTTGATCTTTGTAAAAATGTTTATTGGCGTGGGGCTTGTCGTATATCATGTGCGGATAGTACTACCAGAAAATAAATTATTCATTATCCCATTCTTAATCATTTACCTGATTTTTACGATTTTTGAGATTTATGTGCTCGAAAAGCTGGGGCGGATTCAGCCCGGACAGAAAGCTCAATAATGCATCACAGATAAGAATTATGACAGTATTGTACCAAGCAGAAATAGACGGAAAAGAGATTGAGATCACGCGTCAGGATCTTGAGGCCCTCGATATCGAATCGACCACACCGGGCGAATATCATGTGCTGCGCAAAATGCAGGGCTTCAACATTAAGGTTTTGTATGCTGATCATATCCGCAAGGAGTACAAGCTGCTCGTAGGGGACAAAGAGGTCACTGTCAATCTCAAGGATTCAGTCGAAATCCAGGTACACGATATGGGACTTGATGCATTTGTTTCGTCACATTCAGGGGACGTCACAGCGCCGATGCCCGGACTTGTCCTCGAAGTCAATGTCAAGGTCGGTGATAATGTCAAATCCGGGGACCAATTGATCATCCTTGAAGCGATGAAAATGCAGAACGTCTTGTCATCACCGGTAGACGGCGTTGTCGCAGAGGTATATGTCAAACAAGGACAACCTGTCGATAAATCTCAAATATTAGTATCGTTCGAGTAAGTGCGCATTTCCACGCAATGCGCCTCATGGCAACATGCTTAACCACTTTCGCTAACGTAACAGTGGGCGATACATTCCTTAATCGTCCACGTATTGTTCTGTAAAGAAAGGCCGGTATGATTCAAGCGAGCGCTCTTTGATGATCTCGCGATAATTGAATTGTGAGACAGGAAAGACTTCATAATCTGCTCCTTCAGGAAGAAATTCCTCTTGGTGCTTTTGTGTATTGTTATAATACTTCATGGCCTCAGTAGAATTCTTGAACGAACGGACGAGAATCAGTGACTGGCCGGTTTTGGGATCAAATACGAGGCTTGAGATCTTCAGTCTGTCAAGTTTATGGTATTTCCGATTGTAGTTAGAAACCGCAATCTTGGCATCCTTGGTATTGATTTCCTCATAGTTATTGATCGAGACAAGCATATAGTGCACTGCACTCGGTTGCGCGCGAAAGTGAGGTCCGCTACTGCCTGAATCGTTTTGTTGCAGATTGAGTCTGTTGTTTTTATAGGCTCCAAGGAGGAGGAGCATATCTCTTGCTTTTGTCTCTTCCGGTGAATTCGGGAAATTACTCACAACATTTTTCAGAGCGGCGACGTACTCGTCACGCCCCTGTAGATTGCCAATACACATCGCTTCCATGATTGAGACTTTGGATTGAAATGCGTGTTGCGTGCCATATTCCGTCCTGCCAAGCCGTATCTGATTCATGGCCTCTTCATAATTGCCCTCTTCGACAAGAATGTAAATGCCCTCATAGTGCAATTCGAGTTTGCGTTCTGCAGTGAGCTGCTTGTTGATATAATCAGGGTCGGACAAGGCGAGAGCATATTTGGAGCTCGGGAACTGTGAGATGATCAAGTTTTTATATTGCTCCGCTTTTGCGTCGTTGTTTAACATGATGTAACTGAGATACAACTGATAGTATGCCTCGAGGGAAGTAGCACTTTCCGGATACCTCGAAATAAGTTCTTCAAGCACTTTCACTGACAGATTTGCATCTTCAAGTTTTTCGCGATAGAGAGATCCAAGCTGCAGCATGGCATTTTGGATTTCGTCGAGTGCCTTCGTAATTTCTTCATCTGTGGCCGGCACATTTTTAAAGTAATCGGCCAGATCTTCTTCGTCTACTTCATCTTCTTCAAACAGATCGGGAGTCTCGCCATCAGCATAAGTTCCTGTCGTCAATTGTTTAGACTTCACGCGCCAATTATCCGAAAGCGGTCGGTCTCCCCAGATGCGATTAAAGTCTCTGGCGCCGCGTTTTAAAGAGCGATCATCATAAGCAAAAAATGAGCTTTGCCCTGTATTGACTGATGAGACCGGCCTTGCAGTCGGACTTCCCGCCGTTGCCGCTGAAGCCGCAAATGCACTGCCGTTCTTCCCTTTTCCTCCTGATTTTGGTCCACCCTGAGAGGATGCCTGAGTACTGGCTACTAACGCATCCAGTTTCCTTTGTTCCTTAATCACTTTAGCCAAAGCCAATCTTTCATCGTCAGACATTTCGCTGATACCTAGCAAGCTGTCCTGTAGTGCAATTGTGCCAAGGTGCAGGGCAATATCTGTGAGATTGTCACTCATCAGTTGAGCGAGTTCGTACCGGTCATCCTCTTTGCTCATTGTGCTCAGAGCCGCATCGTAGGCGCCTTTGGCCTCGATATACATGGTCTTGTCAAAGTACAATGTCGCGAGCAGGTAATAGGTCTCTGTCTGTTGCGACGTATTCGATCCGCCTTCTGCTATCGCATCATTCAAGTGCCTGATGGCCGCATCCTTGTCGTTCAGAAAGAGGTCAATGCGCGCATATGTAAAGAAGAGTTTGTCTCTGAACTCAGCATTCTTATCGTCGCGGAGCATCTTTTCCAGGATCAGGATACTCTCCTTGAGCGAAGCATCTCCTGACAGATATGCTGTCCGGGCCATACTCAGTTCAGCATTGAATGAGAGCTCATAACCCGGGTGATAGTCAAATGCTTGTTTGTACCAGACGTAAGATTTACCTGAAGACTCATCCTCCAAATCCATGATTTGTCCGAGGATAAAGGCGAAGCGGGCACGCTGAATTTTATCTTTTGTGACTTCGATGGCATTTTGAAGATGTGGTATTGCCCCTTTGTAATTCTGGCGACTCAATGCATAATATGCTTCTACTGCCGGTATCTGTACGCGTACTTCTTCTTGCAGGTGCGGATTGCTCTTCAAGCTATTCATGTGATATTCGACCCGTGGATAGTTTTCGCGCTCGATATAAGTCCTTGCCAGCCAGAGTTGTGCTTCCTGGTAGGCGGGGCGGTGCTTCACAGTTCCCGGATTTTCCTGCTTGGCAGCTTCATCTTTTTCAGGCTTTTCCTGCACCTCTGGCGTTGGTTCCGACCTGGTCGTATTTCTTTTTGAAGCGACATTGTCAGTTGACTTGTTGGACTTGGGCGAGGCCACATCACCCGTAGATTTACCCTTTGCAGACCTCTTCTGCTTTTTGCGCAGCGCTTTGTTATAAGCCTTTCTTTCTTTTTCTTCCTTTTTTGCTCGCTTGTCACTTTCCTTTTGGCTATCTGACTTGCCAGTAGATTTATTTGAGCTTGCTGAAGATTTTTTCTTTTTTTTCTTTTTTGCCGAACTCGTGCTTGATCGCGAACCATCTGGCTCAAATTCATGCATGAAAAATTCCAGTGCATTTTCAGCCGATTCAAAATCCTGTTTGAGATATTCCGACTTACCAATCAGCAAATAGCAATCATCCACCCATTTACTGTAGTCGTGCAGGGTTGCGACGATAGATACTTTTTTGATGGCTATGTCAAGGTTTGCAGCCACGGATTCAGGATTGCTTGCCGCGCGATACTTGTAGATTGGCAAGACCTCGTTGTAGTTATCGCTATGTTGCGCCTCTAATATTGCAACACTCTCCTCCACGAGTTCGTTAGCATTAAAATAGCCGTTGAACTTGGCGTTCGTATTGTGATAAAATTTGCTAAAACCCGATTGATCCGACTTGCTTTTCTGTGTGGCACACGACGAAAACAGAACCACAACACAGATGTACCAGTATATCTTCTTCACGCGTGATTGTAAATTTTCTTAATAATCCCCTTAACTCTACAATAATGCTCCGAACTTTGTTCAGTGCCAACGTCATATAAACTATTAGGACCGCAAATTTATTTTAATTTTTGCAAAAATTAGGAAGGCTAAAGTGGCTGACAAAAAACAAAAAAAGGGTTACAAAGATCCATACAAGCTTGTCTTGCTCAAAGAAGAGACTCTTGAGGAGGTGGGATCGTACAGATTGTCGCTTCTAAATGTGTACCTGATGGTGAGTACGATTCTTGTCATAACGGCTGTGATCGTCCTTTCTATCGTATTCTTTACCCCTCTCAAGCGTCTGGTGCCCGGCTATGCAGATATTACGCAAAATCGCGAGTATATGGGGCTCTACAACGATATCAAAGACCTTGAAAAGCAAGTCGAGGCGCAGCACGTTTACATTCAGCGCTTCAGAGCGATGGTGACAGGAGATTCGATCGGAGGTATTACTTCTCTCTCTCCAGCTGCCCGCGAGATACTCGAGAATATGCCTGCGCAACCAGCAAGGGCTTCAGCCCAAAGCGCGGGAAATCAGGCAAAGAGCAATCTGCACAGCGCGGATATCGACTTTCTGTACATCGTGTCGCCAGTAGATGGTGCGGTAAGTAAGACGTTTTCCCCTTCTGAGGAGCATTTTGGAATAGATATCGTCGCTCCCGTGAATACTCCCATCAAGGCGATCCTCGATGGTTATATTATCACTTCTGACTGGACTCTCGAAACCGGCAACACAATTGGCATCCAGCATGCCAATGATATGGTGAGCTTTTACAAGCACAATGCCAGAAATCTGAAAAAACTTGGCTCTTTTGTCAAAGCGGGTGAGGCTGTTGCTATCATAGGCAATACCGGAGAATTATCGACTGGACCACATCTGCACTTTGAATTGTGGATGCAAGGCAAGCCCGTAGACCCTGCACATTTTATAGATTTTGAATGATTAGGTAGTTGTCTCAGGACAATTACACTAAACATGTATATTCACCAAGGGGATACATCAAGCAAATAAGGATGAGGTTAAATATCATATACGCGGTAGCCATTACCATTGTGCTATCAATACAGTTTACCGCTTGTGATAGCGGTGATTCAGGAGCGGATGAGTCGTCGGAGTTGTCCGAGGTGACAGTCCGCATTTCAGGTGAACCAGACAATTTGAACCCTACCAGATCGCGCAGCAGCTATGCCACACCGATAGAGGGCTTGATCTTGTTACCGCTTGCGGAGTTTGACCCCTTCACGTATGTCCTTACTCCGCTGATCGTCAAAGAGCGTGCGAGGGTAGAGGATATCAAAGACGGACTGTATGCCGGAGGACAAAAATATCACTACGAGATAAGAGAGGAGGCAGTATGGGATGATGGTACCCCAATCACCGGGTATGATTATGCGTTTACGCTGAAAGCCGGTCTCAACCCGAAGGTAGAAGCTGCTGCCTGGCGTGGGTTTTTGTCCTTTATTCAGGACGTCGAGGTCGATCCTGACAATCCGAAAAAATTTGCGGCTATCGTGGCTGAGCCATATATGCTGGCTGAGTTGATCACTTGCAATTTTAATCTTTTTCCAAAGCACATCTATGACCCGAATGGTATCATGGACGACGTCCGTGTTGCTGACTTGTCCAATGACAGCACGGTTGAAGTGATGATAGAATCAGATCCGAGGCTGGAAGCTTTTGCGCGTGGCTTTGCATCCGTGGGTTACAACCGCGACACGGTAGAAGGCGCAGGCCCATACAAACTGGTGGAGTGGATCACAGGGCAGCATATTATTCTCGAGAGAAAAGACAACTGGTGGGGAGACCGTGTCCCGGATGCACCGAACTTGCTGCACGCGTATCCACGTAAAATCACGTACCGGATTATCCCGGATGAAAATTCAGCGATAGCTGCCTTGAAAGACGGTTCTGTGGACTTGATGGGAAAGGTGTCAGCACCCAATTTTATCCAAATGCGCGATGATCCGCAATGGCAGGCGATGTTTGATTTTCACACTCCTGAAATATTGCAGTACCGCTATCTTGAGATCAATAACCGGCATGAAATCCTTCGGGAACGTGCTGTGCGCAAGGCGCTGGCCTATACGGTGGATTATAGGGCAATCATTGATAACGTAGAGCTGGGAATGGGCGAAAGGTCAATTGGCCCCGTGTCAAAATCCAAACCGTATTATAATGACAAGCTCAAGCCTATCGAGCAGGATCTCGACGCAGCAAGAAAGTTGCTGGCAGATGCAGGATGGAAGGATACCAATCAGGATGGCGTAGTCGATAAGGTCATAGATGGTCGCAGGACAGAGCTCGAGCTGAATATCATTACCACGCAGAGTCCGGCGGGCAGACAAGTCGCCTTGCTGGTGAAGGAAAGTGCGTCAAAAGTCGGAATTGAAATTGAGATACTGACCAAGGACGCCAATGCACGCCGACAAGCTGTGAATAAGAGAGAATTTGAGCTCTTGCCCACGCAGAGGACTACTGGCCCTTCGATAAATGACCCTTACCAGCTGTGGCATAGCGACAGTGATCAGCCCGGGGGAAGCAATCGGGCCGGATTTCGCAATGCAGAAGTAGATGAGGTCATCGGGCATATTCGACTGGCAAAAGATGAAGAGGAGCGCAAGCAATATTTTTTCCGGCTACAGGAATTGCTATATGAGGAGCAGCCCGTCATCTTTCTGTATATTCCAGTTGAGCGCATCATCGTAAATAAGCGGCTGAAAATGAAGCCTTCATCCAGAAGGCCGGGATATTTTGAAAATTTATTTATGCTAAGTGACGCTTAACGCACTTGCGCATGATCCGCTACCTGCTCTATAGGTTGCTCATAGCGATACCGGTACTCTTTGCAGTATCTGTGTTTGCATTTTTCCTGGCTCTCTCAGCGCCAGGTGACATCGTCGAAGATATTATTGCTACCGAGCACGAATTGGGCTCATCCAACAGTACCTACACACAATGGCGGCAGGATTATGCACGCACTAATCGCAGAATAGGAAGAGATAAACCGCTTTTTTATTTCGCCATCTTGCCATCCTCGATGCCGGACACGCTACACAGCATAGAGATTAAGGCTGAGAGAGAGGCTGCACAGACGTTTGCGAGACGTACGGGCGATTGGCCGGCAGTGGCGCACTATCAGGCCAGTTTGCGTCACATACTGACAACGTATGACCATGCCCGGTTTGATACCATACGTGGCGTCCAATCTGTTTGCAATGACCTGCGATACTTGCTTATTACGGCAAACCGGGACCGATCGGCATTTCTCTGGAATAGCATACATGATCAATTACCACTATCAGAAAGCCAAATGACTGAGGCCGTTCTAGCTGCCGGAGAAGCTTACCGAACGGTACTGGCCGGTGAGCACGATGCAAGTACTTTTATCCCAAAATTTGCATGGTATGGTTTTGATAATCAGTACCAAAACTGGATGAGTGCGGTCCTGGTGGGTGATTTTGGTGTCTCAATCATTGATGGCCGTCCGGTTTCGCACAAGATCCGGGAGGCTGCTGCGTGGACCCTTAGGATTAACCTCACGGCTATATTTCTTGCGTTTGCGATTGCTATCCCACTGGGGTTGGCAACGGCGAGGCGGGCCGGGTCTCGGTTTGACAGATATATCAACTACACATTGTTCACATTTTTTGCAATACCCTCGTTTTGGTTGGCAACCCTGCTCATCGTATTTTTTACGACGCCCGAATATGCGGAGTGGCTCGATATTTTCCCCACAGGGGGGATCGGAAATTACCACTATGCAAGTGGGTTCAAGCGTTTTAGCATTCTCGTTGCATCCTTGTTCTTGCCTGTCGTAAGTCTGTTGCTGGGTGCGCTGGCGTATCTCACCCGTCAGATGCGCGGGAGTGTG
>QMOR01000028.1 GCA_003648285.1 Bacteroidota bacterium | reverse complement strand
GTAAATCAAATTGACGATTTGCTTGAGGAAATCAATACGCGAATTAGTATCAATGAACGCATCCTCGTCACTACTTTGACCAAACGGATGGCGGAAGAACTGTCTAAATACCTCACCAGGATTGGTATCAAATGTCGATATATCCATTCAGAAGTGGATACCATGGAACGTGTGGAGATTCTCCGTGATTTGCGACTCGGCGAATTTGATGTGCTTGTGGGTGTGAATCTCCTGCGTGAGGGACTCGACCTACCCGAAGTGTCTCTTGTGGCGATCATGGACGCAGACAAGGAGGGCTTTCTGAGAAATGAGCGCTCTCTGACGCAAACTGCTGGCCGAGCTGCGCGAAATGCCAACGGACTCGTCATCATGTATGCAGATAAAGTCACCAATTCGATGCAGCGGACGATCGACGAGACAAACAGACGTCGATCGATCCAAATTGCCTACAACGACAAACACGGCATCACCCCTACCACGATACAACGCACACGTGAAGAAATCCTGAACAAACAATCGATCCTGGACATCCGGGAAGGTGGAAAAAAGGCATATATAGACAATAGTGATTCGTCACTTGCCGCTGATCCGGTATTGGAATATATGAATCGGGATCAGATCGAAGTAATGATCAAGGCGACAGAAGGCAAGATGAAAAAGGCGGCCAAGGAGCTTGACTTTATCACGGCTGCACTGTATCGTGACGAGATGCTCGCACTGAAAAAGCGGATGCGGGATAAGTAGCCCTCATCGAGCCGATGCATCGGATATAAAAAATTTGCTTGCAAGCACTATAGACAAATCTCTTAAATTGAGAATTTGAGGGTGTGGCACACCTTAAGGTGTGCCACACCCTCCCCAATCGCTATCTTTGCGTGCGATGGCCACACCAAAAACAGTATCATTTCATACGCTTGGGTGTAAATTAAATTTCTCCGAGACGTCTTCTCTTGCGCAGCAGTTTAGAGAGAGGGGCTATGGCGTGGTTGATATGGATGGAGGTTCGGACATCTTCGTACTGAATACATGCTCGGTGACCGACTTTGCCGATCGAAAATGCCGTAAAACGGTCAGAGGGGTATTGCGAAACAACCCGGAGACACGGGTCATAGTGACCGGTTGCTACGCACAATTGAAGCCAGAAGAGATTGCAAATATACCGGGTGTGGATCTGGTTCTGGGTGCAGGCGAAAAATTCCGGATCGTCGATTATGTAGAGCGACTCGGTGATTCCCCCGAGCGCACATGGGTGCATGCCGGTGAAATCGATGAAGTAAACACCTTCACGCCGGCTCATTCGTATGGTGACAGGACGAGGTCGTTTTTAAAAGTACAGGATGGCTGCGACTATAAATGCACCTTCTGTACAATCCCAATGGCACGTGGCAAGAGTCGCAACGGCTCAATTGAAGACGTCATCGCATCTGCGCGCAAGCTGGGGCGACAAGGTATCAGGGAGATCGTACTGACTGGTGTCAATATTGGTGATTTTAGCGTTGCGGATGAGGATGGTACAACAAAGACATTTCTTGATCTGATAAAAGGTCTTGACGAACTGGAAGAGGTCAGCCGTTTCAGAATATCTTCAATTGAACCGAATCTGTGTAGTGACGAGATCATCCAGTTTGTGAGCCAGTCCAAACGAATCATGCCGCATTTCCATATGCCTTTGCAATCGGGGAATGACAAACAACTTCGCATGATGCGCCGACGATACAAACGTGAATTGTACGCGCAAAGAGTCCGGTTTATCAAGGACCTGATACCGCATGCCTGTATCGGTGTTGACATGATCGTCGGATTCCCCGGAGAGACCGATGAGGATTTTTTGGAGAGCTTTGATTTTATCAGTAATCTCGATGTGAGTTATTTGCATGTTTTCACGTATTCAGAACGTCCGAATACACCGGCAGTCGGGATGACTGACATCGTGCCAATGGAAGTACGGCGAAAGAGAAATTCGTTATTGCGCAACTTATCAAAGAAGAAAAGGCTTGCGTTTTATCATCAACATGAAGGAGAGGCACGATCTGTTCTGATTGAAAATTCCAAATTGCCGGGTCAGTTGCAAGGCTTTACGGACAACTATATCAAAGTCGTGCTGGCCGAAGGTACATACACCAGAAATCAATTAGCTACTGTGGTACTGGATGGGTATAATTCTGAACTTCACGCGATGGAAAGCGCTCCGTGACAAGTCTTTACACGAGGTCTTTCATCTCTCCTGCCAAGCAGGTCATCTGAAAAAAAATACATCGATCAGTGTGGCAGAAGCCTGCTGATATCTTGTACCGTATGGACATCCTGAATTTGATCTTGAGACAATTCGGTATGGTAGTAGTTCTCCAGTTGGAACATCATAAGGTCCACATCGGTTTTATCTAAATCCAGATCTTTGTAAAAATCAGTAGCGTCCGAGATGCGTTGCTCCGGCAGCCGTAATATCCAGGATATCAAGTACTGAAGTCTAGCTTGAAAGCTCATAGGTTTTGGTGTAGTTCCGAGTATAAACCGTTTGAACAGCGAATATGTTGCGTGCAGTCATGAAAAAAGTAGACATTGTCCACCTCGAGTCTATTCATTGCAAAATGCGGATGCGCGTATTGTCCACATTTCTACAAATTGGCGCCTCTTGGAGAGCCACTAATGAGTTGATTGTTCGAATTGTCCTATTTTGCCACCATGTATCCCGATTTATCCTATCTCGTTCACGCATTGACCGGAATTGAACCGGACAACGGCCTGAGTATTGTCAAAACTTTTGGCTTAATGCTCATCATGTCATTTCTTGCCGGTGCATTTTTCTTGCGCCTGGAACTAAAGCGCAGGGAAGAAGAAGGCCAGTTAAAGGCATCTCCTGAACGAATTGTGGAGGGCCAAGCCGCTACACCAGTTGAAATTGGCACGAATGCCATGTTGGGCTTTGTCCTGGGCTTCAAGATTGTATACATCTTCGGTCATTTTCAGGAATTTCAATCCGATACGGCAGGTGTGATCTTGTCATCGTTGGGATCAGTTCCGGCAGGCCTTGCAGGTGCGGCATTATTGGGTTTCTGGAAGTATTGGGACAGCAAGAAGCATCAATTGGCAAAACCTATTGTCAAAACTGTCATGGTATCACCCTACCAACGTGTTGGAGACATCATCATCATTGCGGCTATTTCGGGTATTCTCGGCGCCAAACTGGCGGCAATGTTTGAGAGTATTGATCATATCAAAGCGTTTGTTGCTGATCCGATAGGTCAATTACTCTCGGGAAGTGGTCTTGCCATCTATGGAGGCTTGATACTCGCATTTACGGTCGTATTTTTGTACATCAGAAAAAAAGGGATGCACCCCCGGCACACCATGGATGCATGTGCACCGGCTATCATGGCCGGATATGGTGTGGGACGCATCGGATGTCAACTTTCCGGAGATGGTGACTGGGGTATTGTAAATACGATGCCCCCTCCATCCTGGTGGTTCCTGCCCGACTCGTTGTGGGCGCATCATTATCCACACAACGTGCTCAATGAAGGAGTAAAGATCGCAGATTGCACCTGGAATTATTGCAGTCAGCTATCGCAACCGGTTTTTCCCACTCCGATATATGAGACCATTCTGGCCTTTATTATTGTCGGTATTCTTTGGGCGTTGCGCAAACGGATTCGCATTCCGGGGATGTTGTTTTTTATCTATGTACTCCTGACGGCAATTGAGCGGTTTTATATTGAAAAAATCAGGGTGAATCCCGATATAGAAATTATGGGATTTCAAGCCTCACAGGCCGAATATGTTTCGGTATTACTATTTATAGTTGGTATCGCAGGTCTGATTTGGACCTACCGCAAGAAATAGGAATTATTTCATAGGCTTACAATTTTCACAGAATATTTTTTTCGTATTTTTTTCACTCTCAATTTCCCTGAAAAAACCTAATAAAAATCCTTCCGTTTCCTTCTTGGCGCCTTTATTAAAATACTTGAAATCACGACAAGATTGCAATATTTCTTCTTGCTTTGAAATAAATAACCGGCGATAATTTTCGCAAGCATTTGCATTAATACAAACACCCTTATTATACCGCTCTGTCACTGACTCTATTGGCAATGATTCATGCACGACTGCATAGTGGGTATCAACAAATCCAGAGTAGTCAAAATCATAAGGAATAACCAACACCACTTTATTGACGGGGTCAGTCACAGCCTCGAGATTATGCAGATTTTGAATTGCCCAATCCGTATTAGCTATCATGTATTGAAACATAGTAAAGAGAGCTAATTGCCCGGTATCAATAACGCCTGTATTCATTATTTTTGGGTTATACACACGGCCGCCCATCCGGTCCGCAAGGGACTCTGCAGTTTCAATGACAAATCCATATCGCACAAATGATTTCCGATCCCTGCCTGTATCGATATACTCTATCTTAAGCAACTCTGTTTTAAATCCTTTGTCGCTGAGCTTCTGAAAGATCTGATAGGCCATATACTCTTTTAACAGAATCTGGTCGTACGGGTCATTATTCGAACAGGTGATCACCAATTTCAATTTGGGATAGAGAAAATTCTTTTTAGAAAATTTTATCTTGATCGGAGGGAAGTTACACGCCTTCTTTCTCGTATTCCCACGGCTTTTGATTTTCACATCGTAGGAAGTCGTATCTCCATTCGGATTAAATATTTCAATAATAGCCGGCTGGTATTCTTCATCGTATTTCTTCTTCACAAGAAGCTTCATATCAGTGGTCATCCTGATGTGGACAATCGAATCTGATTCGAACAATGAAAATGCGGATACTTTCTGACTGAATGCCGGGCTTGCAAAAAAAAGAAACGCAACTACACATATCAGCTGCTGCACCAGGCTATTTTGCGAATTGGGGCCAATTGATCTCATAGCTTTACAATATACAATTTATTGTACGAACGCTTCCAATGCAAGTTGAGACACGTTTTTTAGAATACCATATGTTTTTGATGCTGAAATATCCCAACTGTACTGACGTGCCTGATCAATACCTGCCTTACACAATTGGTCATGAAGGGAGACATCCTCAGACACGCGATGCATGGCTTCTGCGATGTCCTCCACACTCTCCGGATCGACTGTGATGGCCGCATCCCCTGCGACCTCGGCCATGACGGCGCCCGTACTTCTAGCAGAAGAGGTGATCACCGGAACGCCACATGCCATCGCCTCTATGACAGGCAAACCAAAACCTTCGTACAACGAGACATATGTCAGGGCATGTGCACTCCCTACGATGTCCGGCAACTTTTCAAAGCCAACATACCCGATCATGCGAATATCCTGACTGTATTTTGCCTGCTTGTGTGCGTCGATCACATCGTCAAAATGCCATGAGTGCCTTCCCACAATGAGGAGTTGCATATTTGATTTGCTTTTCTGTTTGTACTTGTCAAATGCCTCAATCAGCCTTGCAATATTCTTGCGAGGGTGAATCGCCCCAACGTAAAGGAAGTAAGGTTTGCCATCGGAATATTGATTCTGTATCTGCTGACGTGTGACCAGATCCACAGGTTTGAATCGAGGGGACACTCCGTTGTAGATCACCGTCACCCGTCCGGGATCGACCTCATAAAAATGACAAATTTCCTTCTTTGAAAATTCGGACACTGTGATGATATGTGCCGCCTCCGCCACAAACTTGGGCATATATCGCTGATAGTATGCCAGATGGCTCTTCCCGATGTAATCACTAAAGCGCATATACGCAACATCATGTATCGTGATGACACTTGGGATGTGCATTCCCAATGGCATGAAACTATCGGGTGAAAAAAACACATCCGGCTTGGTAGCGAGCAATTTTTGCTTTAATCGCATCTGAAACCAGATATAAAACAGCACAGGATGACGAGCAGGGGGAAATATGGATCTCAAGGTTACATTATCGGAGTAGTGATAACACGTGTCAAATTTCCGGTCAAAATAAAATGTAAACGTATCGGATGGATTCTCTATAGCCATACGCTTCAGGAGCTCGTCCGTGTACACGCCAAAGCCCTCCAGCTTACCCGGCATCAGAAACCTTGTATTTACTGCGATTTGCATTGGGTGTAAAGCTTCAAAAATTATTTGAGATAGATGAGGGTAACTCACCCCATACTGCTCTCTCTGGGGGGGAGTGGGGCTTTGGGTTAGCTATTTACCATTCAATTCTCTCATCCGACTGCTGACGAGGCCAGGCTCGAATCCCTTTCTCATAAGGGCATCTCTTGCCTTTTGGTTGGCTTTGAAGTCGGAGTTTGCATCAATCTTACGTGCGAGCAGGTCGTCAATCATCTTGACATACTCCTCCTCATCGATTTCTTCCATTCCTTTGTTAATGCAGTATTCCGAAACGCGTTTTTGATTGAGGTGCATGCGAATTTTGAATTTACCCCACTTATTCATCCTGAATTTACCCCGGACATAACTTCGCGCAAATCGCTCTTCGTTCAGATAGTCTTCACTGATCAATTGAGACATGACTTCTTCGAGATCGTCGCCATATACTTCTAGCTTGATGAGTTTTGTGCGGACTTCGCTATGTGCACGATCCTGATACGCACAAAATTTGCGCATACGATCTATTGCCATGGATGGAGTCATTGCCATTTTGGGAAGATAGTTGAATACGGGGAGTTAAGGGTGTTTTCTCTTAATAGGAGACTTTATGGGGATTTTGAATCCGTTACCTTTCCACCATGAATCTACGATCCCGCATCGGTCTGCTTCGGTCCGTCGCCATGTACTACTGGAAGCCATTCAACAAGCGGAGGCTTAAGAGATTTTATAGCCAGTTTATCAAGCCGGGGGACCTGTGTTTTGATATTGGTGCGCATTTGGGAAACAGAACAGATGCATGGCTCGCACTTGGGGCAAAAGTTATCGCAGTGGAGCCTCAGCCGCACTGCTTAGAATTCATGCATCGGAAGTTTCGCAATGCGGCAGACGTCACGATTGTACCGAATGCTGTGGCTGACAAACAAGGGAAAGTCACTCTGCACATCAGCCATGCTACACCTACGATCAGCACCATTTCGGATAAGGCATGGAGAGATCAAATAAACAGTGACGCATGGTATGATGTGAAATGGGAGGAAGAAATTTCCGTGCAAGCCATCACACTGGATGACATGATTTCGCAATACGGGCTGCCGGTATTTTGTAAAATAGATGTAGAGAACTACGAGGCGCAAGTTTTGCGCGGGCTATCACAGCCTTTGCCGGCATTGTCGTTTGAGTACTATCCTCCGGCAATTAATAATGCCCTTGAGTGTTTTGACATTCTTGAGCAGTTGGCGACTTATGAGTACAATTATTCTTTTGGCGAATCGCAGAAGTTGCAATCCAGGCGCTGGTTGAATCCCGATGAAATGTTAAAAATCCTCAAAGGATTTTCGCTACACAAGCACTACGGCGATGTGTATGCATATAGGTGTGGCACACCTTAAGGTGTGCCACACCTATATGCATGCCTACTCTGGCCCATAAAAAAAGCGGCTCCCAATTCCTCGAGAGCCGCCTGTTATATCCTGATTAGGAAGGATTAATCAATCTTGATAAATCGCTTACCTATGAGATACTTGTCGTTTGAAATCTGCAGGAAGTAATTTCCAGCAGGTAATTGTGACACGTCAATACTCATCTGTGAATTTGAGAGCTGTGTATCAGATGTCATCGTTCTTCCATTCATGTCAATCACCTTCAGGTTGATTTTTCCAGTGATCTCTGCCACGTCCATGTTGATATTCAACACATCATTGGTAGGGTTCGGGAAAAGTAAAATTGCTGAATCATCGAGAAGATCCTGTACAGATGTTGAAGGATCAGAAAATGCATATTCTCCATTCGCTGAATTGAGAGTTACTCTATAGGTACCCCCTACTACCATAATGTTATCACCTTCTTGCACACCTACTCCTGATGGCCATGCTGCATCACCCCAGTTCACTTCCCAGTCGCGATCTGTTCTGAATTTTGCTTCGCCATCAACGAGGTCTACGGTCGTGATAGTCCATACGTTTTCGTTTTCTGAGCTTTTCTCCATGAGCACATCGTTGTCCCAGTCACCAAATGGTGTGGCTGTTCCAATAAGTCCCACTGTGTCGTAAACGAAAATCTGTACAAAATTGTAATCTCCGGTGGTAGAGTTAAATGTGATATTGTACTCTCCGGCAGTAACTGGAATGTTAGCACCGTCACGAGTTGCATTACCACTTGGGAAATCTCCAGCACCCCAGTTTACGGCCCAGTCGTTGTCTGCTCTGAATTTGGCTTCACCATCTGTGAGGTCAATACGCAATCTCCAGACTGACGAATCAGAAGCGTCTCTTTCCATATCTGTGTCCGCATCCCAGCCACCTGGTGTCGCATCGCCAATGATTCCAACTGTAGCGAAATTTTCAATGATCAGGAAGTTATATTCTCCTGTCGCTGTGTTAATGCTCACGATGTATGTTCCGGCTGTAACAGGGATGTTTGGCCCACCAAGGATTCCTACTCCTGAAGGGAATGTTGTATCACCCCAGCTGATCGCCCAATCGTCGTTTGCTCTGAACTTTGCTTCACCGTCTGTGAGAACAACAGTACCACTCCATACATCTGCACTAGTCCTTTCCAAATCAGTATCCTCGTCCCATCCACCTGGTGTGGCGTCTCCGATGATTCCTACTGCTTCGATAGCAACGACCTCTGCAAAATTGTATTCACCAGTTGATTTGTCAAAATCGATGTCGTACTTCCCGTCAAAAGGGATTGGGATATTTGATCCATCCTGTGTTCCCGTACCAGAAGGAAAATCAGCGGAACCCCAGTTTGCGGCCCAATCATTATCCTGGCGAAACTTCAGTTCGCCCACGACCAAATCGATTGTCAAACTGTACTTGTTTGTGTCCGTTGGATCCTCGATCATATCGGTATCCTCATCCCATCCACCTGGTGTCGCATCGCCGATAATGCCTATTCTGGATGCAATGGCATCAAAGCTATATGCACCTGTTGTGGTGTTGAATGTAATATGGTAATTTCCACCTAATACAGGAATATTGTCACCATCCTGTACACCTATTCCCACTGGCCATGTTGTATCACCCCAGTTTAAAGTCCAATCGTTATCCGCTCTAAACTTGGCCTCACCATCGGTAAGTATGAGATCCAGTGTCCATATTGCCGTATCCGTGGCATCTTGTGCCATATCAGTATCAAAATCCCAGCCATCTGGGGTTGCGCTGCCTATGAGCCCTATAGATCCGATCTGTGCAAACGCACCTACCATCATAGCGCTCATTAAAGCGGTAAAAAGTAACTTTCTAATCATGTTGTTGTTTTTGAAATACGAAGAAAATTTGTCTCAAATCCGATATAGCTTCATGGAGAATTATCCACCACAAATATGCAAAAAATTATTTAGTGTCAGTTCGACGCTATTTAGTATTTTTATACTGAATTAACAATTAGTGTCAAATCGACGCTATTTAGTATTTTTGAGCGTACGTATCTTGGGGTTGGAAGGAAGATACTGTCTCCGGGCAACTTGGAGTTGAAGTCTCACCGGAGAATTATTACTGATTTAGCCCACGGAACCTCTGCATGATTTATCTAAAGTCTATTCATATGAGTCTAATTACACAAATGCGCCTCAGGAAGATGTTCTTCGTCCTCTTTGCGATGTGCGCTCCATTTTGGCTTGCCGGCCAAAGGACGATAACCGGAACTGTCACTGATGGCGATACGGGTGAAGGGTTGATTGGGGCAAATATTCTGGTTGTAGGTGGTCTATCACTGGGCACAGTCACTGATTTTGATGGCAACTATACACTTGAGGTGCCGGATGAATTCAACACACTCAGATTTAGCTATACTGGTTATGCGACTATAGACGTCGAGTTGGGCACTTCTGACATCCTGGATATTTCGCTTTCGGCAGGACAAGTACTGGAAGAAGTCACAGTCATCGGATACGGTACAGTAGTCAGAGAAGATGTCACTGGCTCCATAGAGACGGTTGATGAGGAGGCCTTCAACAAGGGGGCCATCACATCTCCTCAGCAACTCCTCGCCGGAAAGGTGGCCGGTGTATCGATTGTCTCAGATGGCAGTCCCGGTGGTGGTTCAAAAATCCGTATTCGTGGAGAATCTTCACTTACGGCCTCAAACGACCCATTGATTGTCATTGACGGTATGCCGATTGACAACGGAGGAATTTCGGGAAGCCGGAATGCACTCAACATGGTAAATCCAAACGACATCGAATCTATCACTGTACTTAAAGATGCCTCGGCAAGTGCCATCTATGGCAACAGAGCCGCGGGAGGTGTGATCATTATCACCACCAAGGAAGGAAAAGTCGGTGAAAAGTTGAAAGTCGCATACTCCGGTAATATTTCCTGGGGTATTCCGGTAAACGAGGTTCCCGTTTTAAGCACAGAGGGGTATAAGGCTGCAATAGCTGATCAGTTTGCAGAGGATCATCCAGCACACGATCTACTCGGAGCGTCCAGCACAAATTGGCAAGACGAGATTTATCGCACTGCTTTTGGAAATGACAATAACCTGAGCCTTAGTGGGGGTGTCTGGGACATTCCATTCAGAATTTCAGGGGGGTATACCACCCAGGAGGGAATTTTAAAGACCGACAAGTTCAGCAGATTGACAGGTACGCTGGCTCTTACACCCGGTTTTTTTGACAATACCCTTCAGGTAAACGTCTTCCTCAAAGCAGCTAATACAAGAAATAATTTTGCCAACAGAGGTGCAATCGGCAATGCTGTGAGTTTTGATCCGACACAATCAATATACGACCCTGGTAATGAATACGGCGGTTATACAACCTGGACGATTGCCAATGGCAATCCGCAACTCGTGGCACCCACAAATCCCGTTGCTTTACTCGACCTGACGAATGACCACTCTACTGTCAATAGATATATTACGAATGCCGCGTTGGATTATCGCTTAAAGTTTTTTCCTGATCTCCGTGCAAACCTGAACCTGGGCTACGATTATGCAAAGGGCGAGGGAAGTACCGTAGTGCCTACATATGCCTCCTGGGCGTTTGATGAAATAAACGGCGGTGGCGTTAATAATATGTATGATCAGACGAAGAAAAACTCGTTGCTCGAATTTTATCTTAACTACAAAAAACAGTTTGGGCGGCACAGTGTGGATTTGATGGCAGGGTACTCCTGGCAGCATTTTGAAATTGGAAATAACTTTCACAACACCGATGCCAATGGGACACCCGCTGAAACGACAGTGGGCTCTGATCCTGCTGAATACTTCCTGTTATCGTATTACGGAAGACTCAATTATAACCTGGATGGCAAGTACTTGTTGACTGCCACATTAAGAAGAGATGGCACATCGCGTTTTTCACCGGACAATCGTTGGGGTTACTTCCCGGCTATTGCATTAGCAGCCAAAGTCGTAGATCGCGCCAACACCTTTGTTAAGGTGAGAGCAGGATGGGGCGTAACAGGCCAACAGGATATAGGAGATTTTTATGCTTACCTGGCGAGATACCAATCGAGCTTTGACAACGCTCGTTATCAATTTGGCAATGAATTTATTACGACCCTCAGACCAAATGGCTACGACTCAAATATCAAGTGGGAAGAAACCAGCACGATTAATCTTGGTGTTGATTTCTCCTTTTACAATGAAAGACTTGGGGGTGCCATCGAGATTTACCAGAGAGATACGAAGGACCTGTTGAACACGATACCAGTACCGGCAGGAACCAATCTGACCAATTTTATCACGACGAATGTAGGTGATATGGAAAACCGTGGGGTCGAACTTACACTGACGGGAACTCCATGGCTCACCGAAAAAAATTCATGGGACTTAAGTTTCAATGTTGCCTATAATAAATCAAAAATCACGAAGCTCACAGCAGTCGATGATCCGGAGTATAAAGGCATCTTGGTTGGAGGTATTGCAGGTGGCGTTGGAAGTACGATTCAAATTCACAGTGTTGGATATGCCCCCAATTCGTTTTTTGTCTTCGAACAGTTGTACGATGAAGATGGAAATATCCTCGAGGGTGAATTTGCCGATAGAAATGAGGATGGCGTCGTCAATGAAGATGACAAGTACCGTTTTGAAAAACCAGCTGCCGATGTGATCCTCGGGTTTTCCAGTGGTCTCACCATTGGTAAATTCAATTTTACTTTTGCAGGAAGATCCAATATTGGCAACTTCGTATACAATAATGTAGAGACGGATGCAGGCTATTTAAAACGACTGTATAATTCAGGTGGTTCTCTTTGGAATGTAAATCAGTCAGCCATAACAAATAATGTACAAGAGCAGGGCAACCTTACATTTAGTGATCATTTTGTAACGAAAGCTACTTTCTTCAGAATGGATCACATTACGGTGGGATACGACTTGGGTGATATCATTGGTGAATCTTTCAGGGTTCATGCTACTGTACAAAACCCATTCGTAGTCACAAGTTACGGGGGTCTTGACCCAGAAACGTTTGGAGGTATTGACAATAACGTCTACCCCCGGTCAACGACAGTTTCATTTGGAATCAATCTCGAATTTTAGAAAAGGCATAGACATGAAAATTGTAAATAAATTATTACTCGTTTTCTTTTTAGGCATGTTGGTTAATTCATGCACAGGCGATCTGGACACGGTACCGTTGGATGAAGATGTGGTGACTGCAGCTGTTGTGTATGACGACCCTGCTTCTTACAAACAAGTTCTTGCAAAACTCTACGCCGGACTAGCGTTATCGGGACAGCAAGGACCTGCAGGTCAGGCAGATATCAGTGGAATTGATGAAGGGTTTGGACAATACTTGCGTGGGCTTTGGTACCACCAGGAATTTACGACTGATGAATCAGTGATTGGATGGAACGATCAGAGCATCAAGGATTTTCACGATCAAACCTGGACCTCTGCAGATGGATTCACGTTTGCATTTTACAGCAGAGTTTTTTATCAAATCCCGCTATGTAATGAATTTCTTCGCGAGACCACTGAAGATAAACTCAATGGTCGTGGAGTTGATGCGAATTTAAAAGAGGAAATTCAGGGTTTTAGGGCTGAAGCAAGATATTTGCGTGCATTAAGCTACTGGCATGCACTTGATTTATTCAGGAATGTTCCGTTTGTCACAGAAGAGGATAATGTCGGGTCATTTTTTCCAGAGCAAATTCAGGCTGCTGATTTATACGCATACATCGAGTCTGAGCTTTTAGACATTGAAGGCAAAATTGCATCTGTCAGGAGCAACGAATATGCGCGTGCTGATCAGGGTGCTGTTTGGGCTTTACTGGCAAAATTGTATTTGAATGCAGAAGTATATACAGGAACTGCCAAGTATACTGAGTGTCTTACGTATTGTGACAAGGTTATCAATGGTGGTTATACATTGGATCCTGTGTATCAGAATTTATTTTTAGCTGATAATCACAATTCGGATGAGATCATTTTTCCGATTGCCTTTGATGGTGTAAGTACCAGAACGTGGGGTGGAATGACCTTTATTATCAGGGCTGCAATCGGTGGAGACATGGATCCTACCGCTTCCGGTGTATCAAGTGGCTGGGGAGGTACGAGAGTAACAAGACAGTTTATCGAGAAATTTCCAGAGAATACAACAGGCGTTGTCGTCCCTCCAAATGACGGGAATACTGCTTTGTATCCAAAAGTATATATCCCCGGAGACTATCAGGGTTGGGATTATAGTAATACTGAAACTTCACTTTCTTCTGTCAACAGCGATAAGATTTTCGAAGGATATAAATATTTCGACCAGGACAATAGTGAAATTCTCATCGCCAAGTTCCCATCCAGTTCACTCGTATATGGCGATAATAATGGAGATGGAAATTTACAGATCAATGGCGACAACATCGTAGCTGGTGAAGCAGGACTGTACTTCATCCAGGTTGACTTTAACAACAACACCTATATTCTGGAGCGTCGCGATTGGGGTATTCTGGGTGATGCCACTGCGGGTGGTTGGGATACCGATGTTGACATGATATGGAATCCGGAGACAAAAGCATTGGAGGTGTCAATCGATATGGTACCGGGCGAATTCAAGTTCCGGGCTGACGACGATTGGGCCGTGAGTTTGGGTGATAATAATGCCAACGCGATATTGACTCAGGATGGCGCCAATATCGCAATTGCAGAAGCGGGTTCCTTTGAAATTTTCTTATTCCTGGACAAGCCTGATTATACGTACGAAATTAGATCGAACAGCTTTGATGGCAGAGGGATATTCTACTCTGAGGGTCATAATATTGATATTGATGACCTGACCTTGTTCACCGACGGATATGCCGTGACCAAGTTCAAGAATGTGAGCTCTGATGGTACACCGGGATCTGATACAGATTTTCCTGATACAGATTTTCCTGTGTTCAGGCTCGCAGATTTCTACCTGATGTCTGCCGAGGCTACATTAAGAGGAGGCCAGGGAAGTGATCGTTCGACTGCACTGTCCTATGTCAATGAAGTAAGAAAACGTGCGCATGGTGGAAGCTCTATTGGAAACATTTCAGATAGTGAACTCACTCTGGATTATATTCTGGACGAGCGTGCCCGGGAGTTGTACTGGGAATGTCATCGTCGCACGGATCTGATCCGGCATAACAAATTCAGCCAGTCTTCTTATTTGTGGGCCTGGAAAGGAGGTGTTAAAGAAGGGAAGTCGGTTGAGCAGTTCAGAGATGTATTTCCAATCCCGTCGGCAGATCTCGGAGCGAATCCGAATCTGATTCAGAATGAGGGATATTAATGGTGAAATTGATTAGTGAAAATTCGTGACATTCGTGGCTAAGGCTTCATAGTAGATTTTCTTTTTGCCACTAATTGCACGAATTTTCACTAATCGTCACTAATCAATTACGACCAGCTTACCTACGTATTTCTTTTCTGACGTGTATACCTGCACGAAGTAGATACCTGCCGGCAGGTCCCCGTTGTATTTGAATTGAAGATCATCCCCGTTTTGATCGTATTGGATTGGAATTGTCATTCCGTTGATATCGGTCAAGACGACAAATTCAATACTTGTAAGGCCTTCGATTGAAATCCGGGAATCATTGATATTGAATGTTGGATTTGGATAGATATCTACAGCGACATCGGGCCTGACGTCCTTCACAGCGGTAAAAAATCCATCTGGTGGAGTAATCCTTACTGAAGTATATATCCTGTATTCACCAGGGCCAAAAGTGATCTTCTCCTGCGTATCAACCACCTCAAGGCTG